>JAILEJ010000307.1 GCA_024688095.1 Butyrivibrio sp. | reverse complement strand
TGAGAAACATATTCCCATGAGCCATGGTATTTTCCTTCAAAGTGATTTGCAAGTGAAAGGTCTGTTGCAAGAATTACAAAGCTTCCATCCATTTTTCTCATGATTGCATGATCTCTTACACCACAATCACCAAGATGAGTTTCGAGAACAGGCTCACCTCCATTTACTTCTTCCCATACAAAACCATTTTTACTAAGTCCAAAATAGATCTGTTCTCCATCAGGAGTATATTTTTCTTTAAAATGTACAAACAAAAAAGCACTCATAATAACCTCTTTCAAAAATTAAAATATAAATATATATCAGTTAGAATTAAGAACATAAACTGAAATATGAGAAAATTATAAATGAAATAAAAAACTAAAAACAATCAGATTTAGTCCTCAAATATTGATGTTTTGTACGTGATTTCAATAGATAAAGAGAAAAATAAGAAGTAATAATTTTTTTATAAAAAACAATATACTAATAAGAACAACTTCTTGATATATAAAAATTTGTTTGTTAAACTTTAAGAGGTTATGTGGAAAAGTAAATTCCAATAATCGAAAATCTTATATAGCATTTTCGTCTACATAAGAGGTAATGATCAAATGTAAATTTGAAATGGAGGACTATTATGGTTTCTTGGAAGAATCTTGATGAGCTTAATTCATACAAAGAGCTTATGAATCTTAAGGATGAGGTTGATCTTGTAAAGGCAATGTCAGGTGATAGTGGTGTTGACCGTGTTGCAAATTACAGTGTAGAAATGTCTAGCGGACTTACATTCAACTATGCTGCAAAGCAGGTTGATGATAAAGTAATTGATGTTTTATGCGACCTTGCAGATGAAGCTCAGCTTTCTGAAAAATTTAAGGAACTTTATGAAGGTGCTGTTATAAATACAGGAGAAAAGAGACTTGTATTACATCAGCTTTGCAGAGGCCAGCTCGGAAACGATGTTGTTGCAGATGATGTAAATAAGAGAGAATTTTATAAAAAGCAGCAGGATAGAATTGCTGAATTTGCAGCAAAGGTACATGAAGGAAAGATTGTAAATGAAAAGGGTGAGAAGTTCACTACAGTAGTACAGATTGGTATTGGTGGAAGTGACCTTGGACCAAGAGCTATGTATCTTGCACTTGAAAACTGGGCAAAGAAAAACGGAACTTTCAAGATGGAAGCAAAATTCATTTCAAACGTAGACCCGGATGATGCTTCAGCAGTTCTTAACAGCGTAGATGTTGCACATACAATTTTTATTCTTGTATCTAAATCAGGTACAACACTTGAAACACTTACAAATGAGTCATTTGTAAAAGATGCTCTTAAGTCTCAGGGACTTGATGCATCAAAGCATATGATTGCAGTTACAAGTGAGACATCACCACTTGCAGGAAGCAGCGACTATCTTGATGCATTCTTCATGGATGATTATATTGGTGGACGTTATTCTTCAACATCAGCAGTTGGCGGAGCAGTTCTTTCACTTGCATTTGGAAGTGAAGTATTTGCAAGATTCCTTAATGGTGCTGCAGCAGAAGATAAAAAAGCTACAGAAAAGGATCTTCGTTCAAATCCGGCAATGCTTGATGCACTTATTGGAGTATATGAGAGAAATGTACTTGGATATGAGTCAACAGCAGTGCTTCCATATTCACAGGCACTTTCAAGATTCCCAGCACATCTTCAGCAGCTTGACATGGAGTCAAATGGTAAGAGCGTAAACAGAGATGGAGAACCAGTTAATTACAAGACAGGTCCTGTTATCTTTGGAGAGCCAGGAACAAATGGACAGCATTCATTCTATCAGCTTCTTCATCAGGGAAAATCAATCATTCCTCTTCAGTTTGTTGGATTTAAGAAGAGTCAGATTGAAAATGATGTTACAATTCAGGACAGCACAAGCCAGCAGAAGCTTATTGCAAACGTTGTAGCTCAGGTCATGGCATTTGCATGTGGTAAGGCTGATGACAATAAGAACAAGAACTTTGAAGGTGGAAGACCAAGCTCAATCATAATTGGTGAGCAGCTTACACCAGAAGCACTTGGTGCACTCCTTGCACACTTCGAGAATAAGGTTATGTTCCAGGGATTTGCATGGAATATAAACAGCTTCGATCAGGAAGGTGTTCAGCTTGGAAAGACACTTGCAAAGAAGGTTCTCGCACATGAGACAGATGGTGCACTTAAGGCATACAGTGAACTTTTTGGAATCTGATATTTAGGAATTAGAATTAAACAATATAACCGGCAAACAGGGAAATTACCTTGTTTGCCGGTTTTTGCATACAAAAAGAGGAATCTCACATAAGTGAAAATTCCTCTTTTCGTTGCCTTTATAAATATCTCCTACCGGATATATATTTATCACTCCTTAGAGACAAGTTACTAAGAAGCGATAAATCCGGAAATAATTAACCGAAATATCTCTTTAAGAGACCAGCAAAAGCCTTGCCATGTCTTGCTTCATCTCTTCCGATTTCATGAACTGCGTCATGTATTGCATCCAGATTGAGCTCTTTTGCCTTTTTAGCAAGATCAGCACGACCCTGTGTTGCGCCGTATTCAGCATCTGCACGCATTTCGAGATTTTTCTTTGTTGAATCTGTAAGAACCTCACCAAGAAGCTCAGCGAAGTGAGCAGCATGCTCAGCTTCTTCCCATGCAGCTTTCTCATAGAAAGCACCAATTTCAGGATATCCTTCACGAATAGCTACTCTTGACATAGCAAGATACATACCAACTTCTGAGCACTCGCCGTTGAACATCTCACGAAGTCCATCTTTGATTTCATCAGGAGCTGTACTTGCAACGCCTAATACATGCTCGCATGCCCAAACCTTCTCACCTTCCTGCTTTGTAAATTTTGAAGCTGGAGCGTGACATACCGGACATTCTGCCGGTGGCTGATCGCCTTCATGAATGTAACCACATACCTGACATACCCATTTCATAAATATAAATCTCCTTTCTTGCCTAAAAGAAATCCTACTGATATTTTGATTAATTTTAACATAAAAAAACCAAAAATTTAGTATGTTTATAAATATTTAATATAAAAAGACATGTACGATATGTTATATTAAAAAAGTAGATAAAAACGTTTTAAAAAACACAAAAATGGCTATCTGATGGGAAAGTTAATTTAGTAGGAGATACTCATAAACGAGATGAAAAAATATAAAAATTAGCTTTAATTTTGTCTTGTTATGATTAGAGGAAAAATATATGTCACTAATGGAAGAACGAATTAAAGGTGTCTATGATACGCTGCCACAAAAAGAAAAAAAGGTAGCAGAGTATTGTCTAAATAATCAGGATGATATATTTAAATATTCGATATCTGAGCTGGCTAAAAGATCTGAAACATCACAGGTTGCATGGGTGAGATTTTCCAAATCACTTGGATATACCGGAATGAAAGAACTCAAAACGAAGTTTTACAATGAAGTAAGGGCATCCCTTGATGATGCAGATAGGGGTGGACCTAAGATTGAGTTTAAGGATTTGGATCAGTATACTTCTTTGCAGGCAATCGCTGATAATATCTGTGCTACATCACTTCAGGCTGTTCAGACGACCTACAGATTATTTGATACACCAACTTTTAATGAGGTTGTAGAAAAAATAATTGAGGCAAAACATATCCAGATTTTTGGTATTGGTGCTTCGGCAATAGCAGCTTATGATCTGTATTGTAAATTCCAGAGAATAAATTACCATGTAATATATAATGAGGATTCACATAACAGCAGAATGACAGCTTCACAGTTATGTGATGAGGATGTGGCAATTTTTTTCTGTGATTCAGGACATTCACGAGGAATACTGGAACTACTTGATCTGGCCAAAGAAAAAAAGGCAACAACGGTAGGAATTACTAAGCTTGGAAATAATCCACTATCAAAAGGATCTGACTATGTTCTTTTTACTACTTCTCCTGAAATAGACAGAAAAAGTGGCGTAACAAGTTCGAGATTTGCGCAGCTTTATCTTGTAGATACTCTTTATACAGCAGTTGCCAACAGGGACTATAAAAATGTGAAAAAATATCTGCAATCTTCCTTTGAAGCTTTTCACAATGGTGTAGAATAAAAACAAATTTTATCTGAAATTTTATCAGAGAAAGACTTAATAATTGTAGAAAAACAGGCCATGTGTTAAACTAGCAGAGTATTTAGAAAGGAAGGATATTCTATGGAAAAAATAGCCAGCTTTACAATTGATCATATAAAACTTGAACCTGGAATTTATGTTTCAAGGCAGGATAAGGTTGGTGCTGAAGTTATAACAACATTTGATCTTAGAATGACAGCACCAAACAGAGAACCTGTCATGAATACAGCAGAGGTTCATACTATGGAACACCTTGGTGCAACATTTCTTAGGAATGATGCAGAGTTCAAGGATAGAACGATTTATTTTGGACCAATGGGATGCAGGACCGGATTTTATATGGTACTTGCAGGAGATCTTACTTCAAAAGATGTAGTACCACTTGTTACAAGAATGTATGAATTTATAAGAGAT
>JAILEJ010000218.1 GCA_024688095.1 Butyrivibrio sp. | reverse complement strand
ACTGCTGAAGTAGAGGATAGCAGCTTTGTATATGGAGAGCTTGATGAAGGCGGAAAGGCCGTTAAAGAAGGCGCTGTTGCATATCCATTTGGATATGGGCTTTCATATACAACATTCACTAAAGAAATTACAGATTTTAATACAGATGGTGATGACATTACAATAAAGGTTAATGTTACAAATACAGGTGATATGGCAGGTAAGGACGTTGTTGAAGCGTATTACGGCGCACCTTATACAGACTTTGATAAGGAAATGAAGATTGAAAAGCCTGTAACAGAACTTGCAGCTTTTGAGAAGACAAGTATGCTTGAGCCTGGAGCATCAGAAGAAATCACTATTTCTTTTGCTAAAGAGGATATGGCAAGCTATTGCTACACAAGAGAAAATCCTGATGGAACAAAGGGCGCTTATGTTCTTGAAAATGGCGACTATGTAATATCAATCAATTCTGACAGTCATAACGTTATTGCACAGGAAACTTATAATAATGCCGATACTATCTGGTATGATTCCACAAACCCAAGACAGACAGAGCTCGAAGCACAGGCTCAGATGGCAGCAGATGGAACAGTTGATACTACAGTACCTTCTTCAGAAGATGGATTTGTTGCAGCATCAAATCAGTTTGAAGAAATGAATGATTATATGAATTCAGAAACTGTATATCTTTCACGTTCTGACTGGAAAGGAACTTTCCCTGTAAGACCTGAAAATGATACAAAGACTGTTTCAGATGAATTTGTAGCTATGTTTGGCATAGAGGAAACTTTTGATCCTGAAACTGATGCATTACTTGGTAATGTAGAAGGAAGTGCTATCTATAAGGATGCTGATCCTGAAGTAGTAGATGCAGGACTTCTTGTTTCTGATATGAGAGGACTTGATTACAATGATCCTAAATGGGATGATTTCCTCAATCAGATAAATTACAAAAATGGAACAATCAATCAGCAGCTTGTAGCACTTATGAGCAATTCAAACTATGCAACAAATCAGATTCAGTCACTTGGTATCCAGGAGACAAGAGAAGCTGATGGTGCAAATGGTATTAAGTCTGTAAAGACAGATGCTGGTATGGAACTTACAGCAACATATGGATACGCACCACTTATGGCATCTACATGGAATACAGATCTTATGTATGAAATTGGTAAGATGTTTGGAAAAGAAGCATTTGCAACAGATGTTTCCGGATGGTATTCACCAGCTATCAACATTCATAGAAGCCCATTCTCAGGTCGTGTATATGAGTATTACTCAGAAGATCCACTTCTTACAGGTAAAATGGCAGCAGCTATTGTAAGTGGTGCCGGTGATTCAGGTATGTTCTGTTACATTAAGCACTTTGCACTTAATGACCAGGAGACTAACAGAGAGTTCTTCTTACATACATGGGCTACAGAGCAGGCGGCAAGAGAAATTTATCTGAAAGCTTTTGAGATTCCATTCAAGGAAGCACAGATGACAATCAATTATTATGATGAGTCTGGCAATATGCAGTCCAAGACAATGAGAGCTGCTACTGCTGTAATGGCATCACAGAATGATATTGGACCAACCATTGCACATGGTAATTACAGCCTTCTTACAAATGTACTTAGAAAGGAATGGGGCTTCAAGGGAATCGTTCATTCAGATATGTTTGTATGGGGCGGAGCTGCAAATATGTATGACCTTGCATTCAGATCAGGATGTGATACATTCCTTACACTTAAGATGTTTGGTGGTATGACAGATACAAGCAGCGCAACTTCACATTATGTAATGAGAAGAGCTGTCCATGATGTAGCTTATACACTTGCAAACTCAGCTTGTATGCAGGGAATTACACCTGGATCATATGAATATACAACAATGCCAACATGGAAGATTCTCTTTACAGTTCTCAACATATTACTGCTTGCACTTGCTGTATTTGGTATTGTAAGAATTATCATGAGATCAAAGGATGACAAGAAGCATCCTGAAAAATACAAACATCCTAAGAAACGCGAAAAAGTAAAAGTTTCAAAGGCTGAATAATATTTGTATATATAACGATTAATAGATTATAATTGAATATAGAAATGATAATCTGATAAGGGGCAAAAGTTTTTTTGCCCCTTTTATCGCTTGATAGCAGGTGTATATGGTAAGAATAGCAGTTGTCGAAGATGAAGACAAATGGGCAAATTTAATAAAAGAGTATCTCGACAGATTTTCGTCTGAAGAGAAAACAGATATAGCCATCACAAGATTTTGTGATGGCTATGACCTCGTTGACGGATATTCCTGCAATTTCGATATTATTCTTATGGATATAGAAATGGGTCTTATGAATGGAATGGAAGCAGCTGAGGAGATTCGCAAAACTGATGAGGAAGTAATAATTATTTTTGTCACCAATATGGCACAGTATGCGATAAGGGGTTATAAGGTAAATGCACTTGACTATATACTTAAGCCAATTGCGTATATTCCTTTTTCTGAAACAGTCAAAAAAGCTGTTCGTATGTGTGCAAAAGATGATAAAGACAGTTATGTTGTGATAAATAACAAGGATGGCGCTGAAAAGATTAAAACAACAGATATAGCATATATCGAAAGTCAGGGTCACAGACTCTTTTTCTATACAGAAAACGGGCAATATGAGACTACCAAGTATTCCATGAAAGAACTGGAAAATATGCTGTATGAGCATAACTTCAGAAGGTGTAACAGCGGATGCCTTGTGAATTTAAAATATGTAACAGGTTATCAGGGCGGACAGGTAAAAGTACTTGATAATATGATTGCGATTTCAAGAGGAAAGAAAAATGAATTTATGTCAGCTCTGACCTCTTATATGACGGAGTAATATATGGAACAATTACAGGATATTCCAAAATTATATACTGCAATAGCTGAATTTCTAAGCTGCCTTGTTATCATTGCAGCTTATAGCGGGATTGATGTGGTAAAAAAGAAGCCTGTGCAGAAAATTATTGCACTATCTCTAGGATTTGTCTCACTTATTGTAATCCATTATTTTTGCGGGCTTGTATCAAATATATTATGGCTTGTGGGAATGACGGTTGCAGTAAGTCTTATGAATATTCTTATAAAATATATTCTTGAGATTTCACTTTCTTATGCTATATATCTGGGCTGCAAAGCATTTATGTTTGCTGAGCTTGCCGCAGCCTTCAACTGGCAGATTTACTATTATTATTTTGTACTTGGTGAATATGATACTATAGTCACCAGGCATCTGTTCTGCCTTGTTATCTACATTCTTTTCTTTGTTTCTTTTTATAAGATTGAAGTTGAACTTTTCCCTGATGAGCTTCAAAAGGATAATATCGTTGTTACAAACAAACAGCTTTTTACAACTATACTTCTTACAGCATTATTTTTTGTTGTAAGTAATCTTAGCTATGCAGAGATAGAGACACCGTTTTCTGGTGGAGGAAGTGGCGTCGAAATATTTAATATCAGAACGCTTATTGATCTTGCTGGTTTTGTAATACTTGAAGCCATTTTTATTCAGAAGCTTGAGGATGACAGGAAAAATGAACTTGATGTTATAAAGAATATTTTGTATATGCAGTATTCTCAGTACAGAACTTCACAGGAAAATATTGACCTTATTAACAGGAAATATCATGACCTTAAGCATCAGCTTCAAATCATAAAAGAGGAAAATAATCAGGAAAAGAAGAATGAGTATATAGATGAGATTGAAGAAGGTATTCGCAAGTACGAAGCAGAAAATAAAACAGGAAATGATGTACTTGATACGATTCTTACCAGCAAGAGCAATGTGTGTCTAAAACATGATATACAGCTGGTTTCTATTGTTGATGGAACACTTCTTAAGCATATTCATGTAATGGATCTTTGTACAATTTTTGGAAATGCGTTGGATAATGCTATCGAATATGAGATACAGCTTCCGGAAAAAGAAAAGAGAATGATTCATGTAACCGTATCTGAAAAGCAGAGTATGATTGCTATTGTTGTCGAAAATTATTGTGAGGAAGTTGTTGTCAAAGATAATAAAATACCTCTTACAAGCAAGAAAGATAAGGGATATCATGGATATGGAATTAAGAGTATAAAATATTCCATTGAAAAATATGATGGCTTTGTAAACCTGACAAATAATAATAACTGGTTTAGGGTTGAAATGCTTTTGCCAAAGAAAAATTAGAATAAAAAATTCGGAGAGAAGGATAAGGGGGCAGCTAATGTTTGGCATAAATGATCAGTCAGAAGTAAAGATTAGTACCAGCAGTAATTATTCAGAAGCAATAAAGATAGCGGTTGGAAACCTGAAAAAAGATATCAGTATGGTTCTGGGTTGCGAATGTGAAATTACGGAATCCAAAGACACTGATTCCGGAGTGACAGGGGATATCAACATTTATTGCCTGGATGAAATGCCTGAAAATGATGATGGGCTTTTTGATTTATTACCAAAAGATGGAAATGGTCAATATTTTAAAGAGGGCTATGCGCTGTGTGAAAAAGAAGGAGCTCTTTATATCATTGGAAAAGACAGGCGCGGAACTATTTATGGTATATATGAGTTGTCTGGGATGCTTGGGGTAAGTCCCTGGTATTTCTGGGCAGATGTACCTGTAAAGAAGAAAAACAGGTTCAGTCTTCCGGATGACTTTTTATTTACTGATCATCCAATGGTAGAACTTAGGGGAATATTTTTAAATGATGAAGAAGAGCTTGAGAGCTGGGCAAAGCTCCATACCAGTGATGATACAATAGGGTATGAGACCTATTCACACATTTTTGAACTTTTATTAAGGCTTAAGGCAAATTATATATGGCCTGCAATGCATGTGGACTATTTTAACAGAGATCCGCGTATGCCAAAGCTGGCGGATACTATGGGAATCATTGTTGGAACATCTCATTGCGATATGCTTCTTAGAAGTAATCAGAACGAGTGGAAACCATGGATTACTAAAAAGGGTTATGTAAATGCACAATATGATTATTCTTTTTCCGAGGAAAATAGCAGAATCATTGATGAATACTGGGAAGAGAGTGTAATTGATAATAAGGATTATGATGTTACATATACCATAGGTATGCGCGGAATACATGATTCCGGCTTTGAAACTAAAGCTATTGATGAAGATAAATCTCTGAATGAACAGCAGAAATTTGAAAAGAAGAAAATGCTGCTTGAAAAGATAATGAACAGGCAGGAAGAAATACTTCATAAGCATGTGGAAGAACCTGTTGAGATATTTATTCCATACAAAGAGGTTCTTCAATATTACGATAATGGCTTAAAAGTCCCGGAAAATGCTACTCTTGTATGGGTTGATGATAATTTTGGATACGTTAGAAGATTTCCAAATGAAGAGGAGAAAAAGCATCCGGGAGGAAATGGATTATATTATCATGCTTCATACTGGGCACATCCCGGAATGAGTTATCTTCTTTTTAACAGTGAGCCATTAAGCCAGATGCAATTTGAACTGTCCAAATCCTGGGATGAAGGAATCAGGAAATTATGGATCTTAAATGTTGGCGCTCTTAAGCCACTTGAAATTGACATTTCTTACTTTATGCATCTTTCCTGGAATATCGGTAAGAAAATCGACTATTCAGCAGATACTTTTTTGAATAACTGGTTAGATGAAAACTTTTCTATAGATATGAAAAGGGCAGCTAAGATATACAAAGAGTGCATGCAGCTTATACATGTAAGAAGGCTTGAACTAATGGATAATGATCTGTTTTCGCAGGAAAACGGAGAGGCATATTTCAGGCTTCAGAAGATAAAGGAATATGCGAATGAGGGAAGGGAGATTTATTTAAAGCTTCCTGAAAATGAAAGAGATTCTTTTTATCAGATGATTTTGTTTAAGCTGGACATGGCAGCTTATATAAATGAAGTTTTTTATCATTCTGACAAAAGCAGATATCTCTACGACGTATTTCATGATAAAGCCTGCGATGAAGAAATAGAAGAGATGAAGAGGGCTGACTTATTAAAGAGATGCGTATTATATTACTATAATAAAGTCGTAAGCAGTGGCAAGTGGGATGGAATAGTAACTCCGGAAAGCTTTTTGCCACCACCTATGGCTATGCATCCTGATGCAAGACGATATGTTAAAGAGGAAAAGGATTCATCACTAAAAGAGAAAAGTTCTGTAAATTCCGGAATTGTAATACATGCAAATGAATTTGATGTGGAAAATGCCGTTGGCTTTAGATGCATCAAAGGAATTGGACTTGGAAGCGGTGATGCAATATGTGCTTATATTAAGTCAGGTGAGGAGGCTTTGATAAGGGCAGACTTTGTAACAGATAAGCCTGGAGCTTTTGAAGCTGAGCTATATAGATATATGTCTCTTGATCAGACAGGTGAGATATCGTGCATCGTTTGCGTAGATAATGGAGATAGTATTGAACTTAAGTCTCTTTGCACTGATGAGTGGAAGCCTGGATGGAGAGAAAACGTTTTAAATGACTGTGAGAAAATGAGATTTAAACTTCCATACCTTGAGGCCGGAAAGCATACTATACAGATTTCTACAAAAACAAGATATTTTACATTTTTTAAATTTGCTATTTATGATAATGGCTGGTTTTACAGTTACCTTGGTCCTGAAAAGTATGATGCCATAGATGAGATAAAGCTTGAAGCAGATGATTTTTATGCAAAGTATGATAAATATATTAAGCCGCTTCCTATGTTATATGCAGGAAAAGATTTCTGGGATATAAACAGATTATTTGTAAAGAGTGATGAGAGATCCCAGGAAAATTATGGAAAAGCAAGGGATACTACGATTTTAGAACTAACTGAGAATGATGGAAAGATATATTTTGATGCAAGTCTTGCTTTAAGGGATAATTCTGAATTTTATAGAAGTACTTCTGATGAAACTGAAGGCAGTTGGAAGCATATTTATGCTGAAAGTGATGGTCAAAATGGCATAGCCATGAGACTTGAAGGAGCTAAAGAATATTGGGATGATAGTGAAAAAGCACCTTCTCTTAACTATAAGATAAATATCAAAAATCCGGGAAAATATTATATCTGGCTCCTTGTAAAATATAATGACAATTTTGATGATGCTTGCAGATTCGGAGTTAATGGTAATAAGCAGCCGGGAGCAGAACAGTTTGGAAAGGGGAACCTCTTTACGTACAGTATGCAACAGAGGTGGAACTGGCATAATATTTC
>JAILEJ010000205.1 GCA_024688095.1 Butyrivibrio sp. | reverse complement strand
AATAATCTTAATTTTAATAATGCACTATTTAATGACTGTACTTATATAGTATGTTGTAAAGACGTTTATCCGCAGTTTCCGGAAGCGAATACAAATGTAAATGTATTCTTTTTGGATTTGTCACTTCAGGCTGCCCTAAATATAATCACACAGTTTATAAGAGAAAAATTAAGCCTGGATACTTCAGATGATTCCAAAATGTTCAATGATTTCTGGAAGGATATTCTGTATTTAAAAATAAAAACGCAGGTTCAGGTAACAGAGAGAATGAAAGCTTTTCCTTATGAAATGAAAAGACATCTTGCCTGTATTGTTGTAAGACCTGAAGTCAAGCCGGCTTTAACCGATATTGGAAAAATCACAAGACAGCTTCAGGAATTCTTTGAAGGAATAAATCTTTTTTATACTGGTGAAGAATGGATTGTACTATATTCTCAGGACAAGGATACATCTGTTGATCTTGATATTGATTATGAAGCTTTTTCGGATTTGCTTTACAGAAATGGATTAAATGCAGGAATAAGTTATGTTTGCCAGTTATCAGAAGCTTATAGAAATATGTATATGACAGCAGAATCGGCTCTTGATCTTGGAATCGAGATGGAGGTTGCACCTTTTATTAAGAGGATATACACATTCCATCAATATAATCTTTACTACATTATTCATATGGCAGCGCAGGCTTATTCATTTAATCATAAAGATGATAATTTTATATTTTTGACGCATCCTGATATCACTCGATTATATTATTTTGACAAAGAAAATAGTAATAATCTGCTTACTGTTTTGTGTGGATATCTTCAAAACGGACAAAACACAGGACTTACAGCGCAGGCTCTTTTTATGCACCGCAATACTGTAATAAATAAGCTTAATAAAATAGAAGAAGTATTAGGTCATAAACTTGATTATGAAAAAGATAATTTTCTATTCCTTATATCCTGCATGATAATTGAATATCAGAATAACTATAAAAAAACTGATATATCAAGATATTTTAGTCAGCATGATTTTCACAGGGAAGAAGAATAAAAAAAGATTGACAAGATTTGTATACGCTCATATTATGATTGGTAGCACCAATTGGTGCTACCAATTTTTTGATTTAATAGAAAGGCGTTGTAAAGATGAAATACATAAAGCAGTTTTTATTTATTCTTTGTATTTCTTTTGTGGGAGAGATATTTAATATGATTCTTCCATTACCAATTCCAGCAAGCATATATGGAATGATTATTCTTTTTGCAGGACTTATGACAGGAATTATCAAGTTGGATTCTGTTAAAGAAACAGGAATATTTCTGATTGAAATTATGCCGGTAATGTTCATTCCTGCAGGGGTAGGTCTTATAGAAAGCTGGGGGACTCTTAAGGAAATTATAATTCCGGTAAGTATTATAACTGTAATAACCAATATTACAGTAATGGTTGCAACAGGAAGAATATCTCAGATGGTAATAAGGAGAGCAGATAAATAAAATGGATAGCTTTTTTCAAAATTCGGTTTTTGTTGGCGTTGCGCTAAGTCTTGTTTCATATATGATAGGAGATAAGCTAAAGAAGAAGTTTAAGCTTGGGATATTTAATCCGCTCCTTATTTCTATTATAATTTCAATTATCGTATTACTTGCGGGAGACGTTGATTATGATACATATAACGCCGGAGCAAAATACCTGAGTTACCTGCTTACACCAGCAACAGTTTGTCTTGCAATTCCCTTATATCAGCAGTGGGAAGTATTAAAGAAGAATTATAAAGCAGTTTTACTTGGACTTTTTGCAGGAGTAATAACCAGTCTTACTACAGTTTTTGTATTATCCAAAATTTTTGGACTTTCTCACGAAGAATATGTAACTCTGCTGCCAAAGTCAATTACCACAGCAATTGGTATGGGTGTATCTGAAGAACTTGGCGGTTATGTGACGATTACAGTTGCTGTAATTATAATTACAGGAGTTATTGGAAATATTATTGGAGAGTTTGTTTGCAGAGTATTCCATATTGAAGAATCAATATCAAAGGGACTTGCATTTGGAGCAAGCTCTCATGCAATTGGTACTGCAAAGGCTATAGATATAGGTGAAGTAGAAGGCGCAATGAGCGGCCTTGCAATTGCAGTATCCGGAATGCTTACAGTAATATTTGCATCATTTTTTTCATATTTACTATAAAAGTTGTTATAGATCATTGGAATGACTACTTGGATCAGAACCTTACTAGACGAGGGGTGTCCTGTAAAGTGTAGGATTTTTGGTACGTAGTGATACAAATTCATGAATTGTGAAAAGAGGTGACGATGGAGAATAACACTTCCCAGGAATATCAGAAAGCAATCGAATATATATATGGAATGATAAAAGACGGGAGACTTATTGTCGGAAGCAGGCTTCCATCGGAACGGGATCTTGCTCAGCAGATAGGTATAGGAAGAAATTCTACAAGAGAGGCAATAAGTATACTTAGAGGATGGGGAATAATTGAGAGTATACATGGTTCAGGAAACTATATTTCAAAAGAATCCGGAACTGCCATTCAGATGATAGTGAATATGATGCTTGCACTTGGTACTACCTCTAAAGCAGAAATTCTTCAATTCAGGAGAGCAATAGCATATACTGTCTGTACGTTTCTTATGGAGCGCGGAATAACAGCCAAAGAGCATAAAAAGTTTATCGATATATTAGATAA
>JAILEJ010000203.1 GCA_024688095.1 Butyrivibrio sp. | reverse complement strand
CTACATTCCATTCTTCATAGAATTCCATCAAAGCAGCAAAATTTTCTGTTACTGTATTTTTTAAATTTTCTATATCGTAATATGTGTAATAATAATCGCTATCCACACTTGCCTGATATTCATTAACAAGTTCCTGCGCCTCTTCAACCTGATCTTCCAGTTCCTGAACTTTTTCAAGTGCATCCTGAACTGTACTGTTATAATCATTTTGTGCATATGTTGCACTTACCGTCGCGCTATCATAGGTTGCCTTGGCTGTTATCTTTGTTTCCTCAGTAGAAATGACCCCAAGCCTGTATGCATAATCAGCTTCTTTTGCTGCTTCCTCAAGCTCTGTCCTTGCCTCAGCAAGACTTTCATCTGATATCTTTAGAATCGGAGCACCAGCTTCAACCTCTTCGCCGTTATTGACATACACTTCTTCAATTTCAAGTTCGGTTTCCAGCGAATCTACATCAAATGTTTCTTCAACCATTCCCATGGTCGTTGTTCCGCTTGCTGTAATGGAATTATTATCATTCATGCCCATCATATCTTTCATCTTGTCATCAGAACCATTCTGTCTGATATTAGTAACATAATAATAGCTGCCATATGATGCACCAAGAATTATTACAAGTACAAGTATCACCGCTGTAATTCTCGTACTAAGCTTTAGTTCCAAAAAAGCTCTCTTTATCTTTCCAAAGACACCAATTCCACTCTGCCTGTCTTCTCTTCGCCTGGCATCTCTTTGTTCAAGCCTTTCAAGACGTTTTTCTTTGCGTTTTTTAAGCTTTTCCTTTAGATCCATATTTGTCCTTCCCATGAATAAAATAATGCTATACAGAAAGCGATTTAATTCTTTATAGTTTTTTTATAAATACCTTTATTAATATTCCATGTGAACCTAAAATGAACCTAAAAAAAATAGAGCCTTGCCTTAACAACGCTCCATTTCACAAAACTTTCACTTCTATTGTCAGTTATTTAATTATCATTCAATTGTAATGCTTTGTTCTGACATATCGCCTAATGTGATAACTGCACATTTTTCAGAATAATTATCTGCATCAAAGTCACTCAAAGAATACTCTACAACTGTACCGTCTGATAAAGTAACTACAAGTGATCTGTTTGTTGAAGGCTTATATATTTCCAGAACGATTCCTGTCATCATCTGACCTGTTGCAAGCACCTGCTCTTCTTTTATATAATTTGAAGATTCATAGACTTTGTCCTCGTCCTTTAAAACAATTGAAGAAATATCACTTCCCACATTATTAGTTATTATGCAGGAAACATAAACATAATTATCTGCTTCTGCTCTTTCCTGATCTTCCTTTGCCTTAACCTCAGCCATTTCTGAATTTACAGATGTATATTCTTCTATTATCTCATCTATTACAGGAAGGACTTCCTCATCTATTTTTTTATCACTTTTTTTAGTATAGTCCTGTGCATTAAACTCTTCTTCTCTAGCATTTATATCATCAAGACCTTCTCTATATGATGAATCTGTTATACTTCCATAAAGCTCTTCAGCCTGAGTTTTTAAATTAGCAGCCTCTTCCTGTTTTGCTGACAGTTCCTCAAGCTTTTCTTCTGATGCACCACATGCTGTGATCAACATAACTGATAGCATCACCATAATATATACTGATATTTTTTTCTTCATACCATATCCATTCTGCAATTTTTACAATAACCATAAATTTCTATCTGATGACCTGTAACCATAAAATCTTCAAGTCCTTCAGTAGAAAGAACAGGTCTTAAATTTGAAAGTGGACAACCTTTTAAGGAAATTTTCTTATGACATTTAAGACAAACTGCATAGTGCTTTATCTTTCCACTATTAAGCTCATATACCGCAGTATCTTCTGAAACAAGCACCGATTTAGTAACCATTCCTGCCTTTTCAAATGCAAGAAGAGATCTGTACACCGTAGAAAAAGCATATCCGGCTTCTTTATTGTTTTCGAGAACTCTGGCAAAAATCTCTGCTGCAGAAAGAGGTTCCTTTGCAGTAGAAAGAATATTGTAGATTTCAACTCTTTGTCTGGTCTTCTTTACTCCATCCGGCCAGCTATTATCAATCTGATTAACATATGTTTCTGGACTAATTTTTAAAGCCATATATACTCCCATTCCTGAAATTAACTCTGTTTCAGGCCAGGCTATAAAAACATTTAACTGCAAATCATTCGCATTTAAAAAACTGCAAAAAAAATGTCAGTGAAGCAGGTGATGGGAATCGAACCCACGTATCCAGCTTGGAAGGCTGGTGTTCTACCATTGAACTACACCTGCACGGGTACTGACAAGAATTTATTTTACTTACTTTACCCGATATTGTCAAGACTTATTTTTATTTCTTTTTTACAGGAATGGTAACAATAAATCTTATAAGCCTGTCTCCGTCCTTTTTAGCTTCTATTCTTCCGCCATGCGATGTGGCTATTGCTCTTGCAACAGACAATCCAATTCCATAGCCTCCTGTTTCTCTGCTTCTAGATGAATCAGCTCTGTAGAACCTGTCAAATAGTCTGTCCAGATTTCCTTCAGGTATACAGTCACTTGTATTGGATACTTCAAAAACAACATTTTTATCTTTGGACAATCTTACATTTATTGTACCTTCTTCACTCGAATACTTCATTGCATTATCTATAAGAAGAGATGCAAGCTGATTTATATTGTTCTTGTCTCCATTTATATGAATATTATCCTGTATTTCCATGTTATATTTTTTGTTTTTAGAATCTGCGACTGCCTGGAACGATTTTGCACACTCTGATATAACGTTACTCATATCCATATCAGAAAATACAGGATGGATATTTTCTTCATCCATTCTTGAAAGAGTAAGCAGATTTTTGACAAGACTTGTCATTCTGTTTACCTGATTTCTGATACTTGCTGTCCATTCACTCTTACCGGATTCAAGTTCTAGTACATCTATGTTAGCAGATATTACTGCTATCGGAGTCTTTAATTCATGTCCTGCATCTGTAATAAATCGTTTCTGCTTTTCAAGTGATTCAACAACCGGCGCTACTGCATTTCCAGAAAAAACATAGACCAGAATAAACATAGCAATTGATGCAAGTACTCCAATTATAAGAGTTGTAAATAAAAGCTGCCTTGCACTGTAAAATTCCGAATTACAATCCTTAAAGATAACCAGTATTGTTCCATCATCTTTTGTTGTCACATTGTATCTGTAATTATTTTTGTATCCATGCTCATTTCCAGTTGCAAATACTTCTTCCGCATATTCCTGTGCCTGATCAGAACTTATGGCAGCAATATGTCCTGTATTTATTTCCGAAGCTTTTCCCTCTTCAGATAACCTTACCCAAAAATATCTTGACTGGTAAGGCATCTCAATATTTCTATGGTAATCAATTCCGGCATTTCCAGAATCATCTTCCAACATATCCTGCGGCGGCTCCGGTAATTCTCCAGAAGAGGCCATATTTGCATCTGCCGGCTGTTCACCTTCTGAATCAGATGAATCATGCTGTTTACCTATTTTGTCCCTGTCCCTGTTAAATTCAGGGAACTGGCCATCGTTTTCTGCAAGTATGGTCAAAAGAGAATCTGCGTCATTTTGAATCTGAACCAGATTTACTATATTAATAATACTTATTATTGCCAGTAATA
This sequence comes from Butyrivibrio sp., assembly GCA_024688095.1. Lineage (GTDB taxonomy): Bacteria > Bacillota > Clostridia > Lachnospirales > Lachnospiraceae > Butyrivibrio. Next base: position 804 of record JAILEJ010000203.1, on the reverse strand, counting down.
CGCATAGTAGTGATCCCATTGCTGTAATAACAAATTTTTTGCGCAGCTTTTTTACCATGAAACTTTCCGCCTTTCATTTTTACTTTGCTTCAATTTCATTTATAGAATATCCAAGACCTCTTGATGCCTTAATCTCTGCTGTAGCCTCTAGAGAAGTAAGTTTCTTTCTAAGATTTGATACATATACCCATACAACATTTACATCAGCATCACCATCTGCCCATATATGCTCCATAAAGTTATCTACTGATATTATTCTTCCAGGAGATGTCATAAGCATTTCCATCATCTGGAATTCCCTTCCTGCAAGCCTTATAGCTTCATGGCCTGGAGTTGACAGTTCATATCCTGCTCTGTCAAGCTTAAGATTACCGCAGGTAAGTGCTGTTGGAGCATAATCTGCCTTTCTTCTAAGCATAGCTCTAACTCTTGCAAGGAGCTCTCCCATATCAAAGGGCTTTGGAATGTAGTCATCCGCTCCAAGATCCAGTCCCTTTATTCTGTCATCAGTTTCAGACTTGGCTGTAAGAAAAAGAACTGGAGTCGCAATTCCCTTTGCTCTTATCTGTTTTAAAACTTCTGTGCCTTCCATTCCAGGCATCATGATATCAAGAATTATTCCATCATATTCATCTGAAAGTGCATAATCAAGTGCATCTGTTCCATTATATACAGCATCTACTGTGTAGTTGCTATGCTTTAATATGGCTACAAGTGCATTTGATAATTCTCTTTCATCTTCAGCAAGTAATAATCTCATTTTCTTTTCTCCCTTTAAATCTGTGATTATTTATCATTAGATAC
>JAILEJ010000162.1 GCA_024688095.1 Butyrivibrio sp. | reverse complement strand
AATGAGGGTGATCTTGAAACAAGAAAGGATAATGAAGAGCCGCTTGGAATATTTGCGCATAATGAAGTGATTTCCAATGCTATTTCTAACATGAAACTTACTCCAGTTCAGGAAATAGTAATGTATAGAAATTATTTTCTGGTTTGGATAGCTTTAACAATTATTTGGCTTATAATAGCAACTGGTATTTATCATGTACTTGTAAGTGCAAACAGAATGTTCTATTCATATATTCTTATGGAAGCTGTACTTGCAATAGTCGTTGGATCTGGAATTATTTTTATGGTATCTCAATATCATAATGCAAGAAGTGATGAACACACAAGATTTGGAATTATATCATTACAAGGACTCTCTGATGATACAGGTATTACTTCCTCTGTGGATTATAAGGATACTGATTTTTATGATAGTAGTGTATATCAGGATATTCAGAAGAGTATGGCTGATTTTGTTCAGAGAAATGGAAATTCTTCCATATTCTATGATGTGTTTATTGCAGATATGGCAACCGGAAAAGTTGTAGCGAGCGCCAGTGGCAGAAATAATGAAAGCGCTGTGTTTATATTTGGAAATGCTGCATACGAAACTATAGAGGAACTTTATTCTGGAAAATATATGTATGCTGATACAGATATGACTCTTAGTGGACAAAAATGCAAAATTGTTGGAATCGTGGAAACTGATTTTACACCTGGATATGCTCTTATGGGAGTTATCAATGATGTAAATGTTTCATCAAAATTTAGAGTATCTAATTGGAGATATATAGTCTTATATCTTCTTATATTTGCAATTGGAAGTGCTGTACTTACTGTTATATATTTTGTTCGCTCAAATGATTTTAGAAAACTTGAATATGCATTAAAGGAAACTGCACTAGGAAGAAGCCTTCCAGAGAGACCAAGAACTATAGGTGCAGATATAAAAAATATGTGGGATTCGCTCACGGAAATTAATAAACGTGTAGATAAGATAAATTATACGAAGATAAAAGTTCTTGAGGCATATTACAGATTTGCTCCCAAAAATATAGAGCATGCTCTTGGAAAAGAAACAATAATTGATGTAAAAAATGGAAGCAGAGTAGATTTATCCGGAAGTCTTCTTACTATCAGAACAATACCTGAAGATGATGATATGGATATGACAAGCAGTATGCCTGGAATTGAAACAATGGTAGAAAAAATAGAAAGCAGGCAGCAGGAAAAAGATTGTATTATAGTAGGGAATAATTCTGACCTGTCTAAAATTCAAATGTTATTTTTGAATTCTCAAAAAAGTATGGTGGATTTTGCAGCAGAACTCATACATGACAGTAATATTAATAATCAGGGATTTAACTCTGCATTTATTTTCTATGATGATTTTGAATTTGGAATTGTAGGAAACAGTGGTCTTGCATTTACTTATATTTCTTCAGGATTAACAAGAGAAATAAGTAAATATGGATCATTTTTCCAGAGTCTACATCTTGGACTTGTTATTACAGAATATGTAAAACTCAGAGCATATTCAGATAAATCAGTAAGATTTATAGGATATATAATTCTTCCTGGAATGTCAGACAAGATAAATTTATACGAAGTAATGGATGCATGCAAACAGGAAGAAAGACAGAAAAAACTTCGTACTATCAGACAGTTTGAAAAAGCATTTGATATGTATGAACAAAAGGACTTCTATCTTGCAAGAAATCTTTTCTCTGATCTTTTGAAAGAAGCTCCTGATGATGAACTTTCAAGATGGTATTTATTTGAAAGTGAGAAATATTTAAATGAAGGTGTTGCAAATGAAATAACATTTGGATCGCTTCATCTTTAATGATTAGTTTTGGAGAATAAAGTACATCCGGAGTGCAAAAAATTTGCCTCCGGATTGAATTAGCTTTTTGTTATTTATTATTCTGGAGGGGGATAGATAAAGTGCAAAATCTCTTAAGTGTACTTGTTCAAACAATTAAATCCCGTTGGGCAAGTGTAACCTCTAAATTAAAACTCTTTACAAGTTGGAATTTCATACGAACAAGAATCATAGCCAAAATTCGTGACTTCTTCTATAACATGCTTAATCTTAAGCCACGAAATAAGAATGATTATATTACTGTTTTTGGCTGGATGATAAGTAAAAGGCTTGTGCATGCCTTTGTTATTGTTGTTGGTGTTATCAGCCTGTATTATATTGCGTCTGAAACAAAGATTTTTTCCCAGTTTGGTAGTAATGGTGGAATTAAAACCTATAAATATAATTCAGTAAGACTTAGAACTGTATCTGATAAGGTTCGTATAACAGGAAAGTCAGGATACCTTGCATATGAAGGTCAGGTCGAAAAAGGTTATGTTACAGGTCAGGGAACCTTATATGGAGTAGAAGGGAATGTTGTGTATGAGGGTGCCTTTGAAAATAACAAATATGAAGGTGCTGGCGTACTTAATTATGCAAATGGAAGTACTGAATATCAGGGCAATTTTCACAATAATCTTTATGAAGGGGAAGGCACTCTTTATAGAGAAGATGGAACATTTGAATATATAGGTGAATTCAGCCAGGGATTAAAGAATGGGAAAGGTATTCTTTATGATAATGGTGAAAATGAAATATATTCAGGAACTTTTTCCAGTGACAATATTGTTTACAGTGAACTTCTTGGAAAAGGAGTTAGTGAGGTAGGACAATATTATAAGGGCAGCCAGGTATTGTATGAAATGAATGATGACATAGCAGTTTATATGGAAGATATAAATGGTGTCTATTATGGAACAATTGATGAAGATGCACTTGATGATGAAACACATGTAGAAGATGTATATGTATTACAGGATCATTTCTGCTATGGAAATGAAACTATTGATACTATCACAGGATTGAAGCAGGTGTTTGGATATCCTGTTTATGAAGGAAATTCATCAGTTATTTTCCCGGAGGCAATTTGTATAAATAAACTTAGTGAAACAGGAAATGTCTTAAATGGCAGAGTGAAGATGAGTTCCAGTGATGTATTTTCAGATGTTGTTGAAGTTGATGATTTTGATACAGGTTATGTTATATATATTTATACATTTAAACGAGGAGATCTTTTATATTCCTTTGTATGTAATGGACAAAGTGACAGTTTTCAATTTTATTATGTGAGTGCTGCATAAAATTAGCCCTTTTTATTTTTGTATTCGTATAAATAATCATAAAAGGAATAAAGTACTTTGAGCAGGGGTTGAGAATGATAAGAAAGAGATTGGCGAAGAACTTCATAGGATTACTTGGCAGTATAATTACAGTCATCTCTGTTTGTACTCCTTTGGCAGGACAGACATCTTTTGAAAGCTATGCTGCTAATAAGAAGATATCATTGCAGACTTGTAGAACACTTGCAGTAGAAAATAGTGATAAATACGATAATGCTCTTGATAGTGTTGAAAGCAAGCAGGCTAAATATGAAAGTGCTGTTAAATCTTTAAAGCTAAAGAAGAAAAATCTTACAACATTTAGATGGTCACCTCTTTTGAATTTTTCATTTCCTCAAAGTCTTACTTTAGACCAGGAATCAGAGTTTGAGTTTAAACCAATGTCCCTATCTTATGATATTGATATTGCAAAGCACAAAGTAAGTGATGTCAAACTCGATGTATACCAGGAAATAAATACAATATATACCGATATATATACTCTTCAGAAATCAATTGCATTTAATGAAGAAAGAGTAGAAACATTAGAAGAAGGTATAAAAAGAAATGAAGCAAGATTGAAGCTTGGCGAAGCAAAACAGGCTGATATTGATACACTTCAGAGTAGATTTGATGCAATTACCAAGACGCTTGCTTCGGATAATAGAACTTTGGAAGCTGATTTAAAAAAGCTTTCAAACAAAATTGGAACCGATGTTACAACAGGTTATGATTTTGCATCTCCTTATATTAATGCGGAGCTTTCAAGAGATCAGTTGGATAGACTCATAGAATATACACTTGATCATGATGAAACTTATTATGAAGCATGCATTGAAGAGATGAGAGCCAAAGTTCAGCTTCAGACAAATTACAGACTTATGAAGCAGCATTATGGTGGAGATATTAATTTGATATCTTCATATGTCAATTCGGCACTTAATGGAAATACCATAAAAAAGAAAGCTTTTAAAACGGATTATAAAACGTTTCTCGAAAAAATAGATAGTTATTGGCAGGGGAAAAAGAAAATATGCTGGTTTATCAAGATTCCAAGATTATGGCTTAAGGGATCGGTAGATGGTACAAGATATATCGAAGATGATCCTAATATCTTATATCAGGATGTACTTGATTATCAGAGTGCATATAGTGAAAAGCTTGCTACAGAGCAGGAAGTAACAGAAGCAGTAACAGACGCTTTTAATAATTACGTTTCGGTAAAAGCTTCATATGAACAGTATCAGCAGGATATCAAAAAGGCTGAGGAAGACCTTAAAAAGGATGAAGTAAAAAATCGTATGGGTCAGCTTACATTTGAAGAATATGATACAGAACTTACAAGTTATGAAGATTTGCAAAAGAGTCTTATTGATACAATGAAGTTATATTCGGACTCATTATATTCATTGGATAGAACTACCTGTGGAGGTGTGGATGAGCTTTTAAGTGATGGCGAAGCTGGAATTGGTCAAAGCTTTACAATCGCAAATTCTGCATCAGGTGCTTATTACTATATAACACCTATTATACAGAAGCAGGAATTTGAGGTAAGTATTTATATTCCTGATGATTTTGTAGTAGAAGTTACAGATTTTGAATTATGGGTAGACAATGTGCAAATAGGTGATAGAACATCAAAAGATGGTAAACTCAGGCATCTGGGACTGACTTTTGATGATGAACCAGAGGTAAAGATAAGACTTTATAACGAGGATGAATTTATAGATGATTGCATTATAGATGCTCAGGAAGTATCTGGTCCTCTAAATGTTATAACTGGTTATGATATTGACAAAGAACTTGGTGATGATCTTGGTACATATGATGTTGCCATGGATAGTACAACAGGTCTTATTGAAATTACTGTAAAACCTGATGATCCAGCTGTTAAGTACTTTGTAGTAAGAGACAGTGAAGGGCAGGCACTTGGCTCAGATGAACCAATAAGTATTTCTAAATCATTAAAGCATTTGCAACTTGTACAGACTGATATGAGTCTTATGACAGTTGATCTTTATGATGAAGATAAGAATGTTATATATAACGGACGTTTTGATACGGCTAATAAAAAGGTTGTCAGAGTAGTTACTGATTAAGGTGGTTGTCTGTGAGAAGAAAAATATTTGCAAAGAAAATTAAATACAGAATAGCTTCCATATTAATGGCAGGAATAATTTCGGTTTTGGCTGTTCCATTCAGCTTTGAATCTAAAGCTGTATTTGATGCTGAAAATGCAATAACCTATGAACAATTCAAAGAGAAAAATACTGTTGATGATTCAGTATTGTTTATTGGAACCTACATTATTCATAAAGATGCTCTTACTGAGGATCTTTATGAAAAAGCCTTGGATAGTGCAAGTGATTCAGGACAGGATAAGGTATATTACAAATCAGAACTTGCCGATGGACAATGGTTCAATACTGATGATGTAGATAATGGTGTTTATGGGATTTCCAAAAATGGAATTATGGTTCCTGAGACAGAGCTATATCCATTATATGTTACATATTATGCAGGTGCTGATGGAATTTTGTATGATGCTGTGACAGGACTTCCAGTTAATGCTTTTGATATACCTGATCCTTATGATTTAAAGCATTTGCCAGAACTTGAACCTTTATGGCTACAGTATACTTATTCAACTTCAACTCAGGATATAACTCAGGAAGATTATCTTGAAAGCAGAAATTCAAAGGATAGTGGCAATCTTAGAACGGATGTATATTACTATCAGCTACTGAGCACTTTCTTCCAGTTGGATCTTCGCGATGAGGAGACGAATAAGCTGGATGAACAGCTAAGTGCACTTAATACACTTTATGGACAGTGCAAGCTTGCAGACAAAGAGGAAGAAGCTCAGGTTGTTTATAAGCTTATGAAAAAGGTCGATTCTGCAAGAAGAGCAAAGGTATTTGAAAAATTATCAGAAATAGATATCAATGCTCTTAGTACTCTTTACACTCTTGCAAATGGATCTTACTACACATCAAGTGGTAATTTTAAAGATTCAAGCAGCGAAGAAGATACAGGTGAAGAACCAGATTATGTAGTAGAACTTCAGGATTCATTAAAACATGATTTCGATGATAATAGTGGAAAAAGTTACCTGGATTTATGGATAATAAATTGGCTTAAAAGGCTTGGATTAGTACAAAACTCAAATGGCTGGTGGACAGTTTTGGAAGAAGCAGAAGAAGCAGAATTAAAAAAATACAGGAATAGTTCTGATGATGAGGATGACGAAGAATCTGAGGCGGTAGTAAGTGATAAATCCTTTAACGCTGATTCAGCACTTTCAGAATCCATTGTCACATGTATATCAAACTGTTCTGAAAGTTATAGCACTTATAGTGGAGATGCACTTAAAGATATTGATACAGTACTCGGTCATGCTGAGTATGAATATAGTACTCAGGTAATTGAGAGCTCAAGCGATACTCTTTCAGGCCCTGTAACTTATTTAAAACATATCTTTAATATAAACGATAATATAGTTTCGGATTGCAATGGAGAACTGACATTACTTGAAGACAGTTTCATGCCAATGGCTAAGTCTAAATATGAAGCTGCAGTACATAATGGAGTTTCAGATGACTATATTGAAGCATCCGGTGAGACAGCAAAGACAGCAGCTTTGGATATGCAGGATGGTAAACTGGATACTATATGTTCAGAAGTGAAATTTATAATTGATGCTACTAAGAAACGTAAGCAGGCAGCAGATATGCTAGAAGTTCTTTACCAGACGGTCGATTGGGCTGAAGGATTAAAGAGCGGTGTTCCTGAAGATGAGTTTAAGACAAGAGCATATATATCAATTGAAAGCTTTCTTTCATATTTACAGAATGTAATAGAAGAAGTTATAAATTCTGATGAAAATCTTAAATCGGCATTAGATAAGTTAAAGGATAAAAAAGAAGATTTACAGCTTGAAAGAGATAAGGCACTTGATAATAACGATCTTGCAGGAGCAAAGCTTCTCGATGCCAAGATACAGGCAGTAGATAA
>JAILEJ010000136.1 GCA_024688095.1 Butyrivibrio sp. | reverse complement strand
GTGATTTATATTCACAGATTGATTCACTTTCTCGAAGCAAATATGTTGTAGCTCATAATGAGTTAAAAACATACTTAGAAGGGCAAAAGCTGGTTGTTAAAGAAGGTGAAATTACAGATGACTATAAGTATAAGGAAGATTACGACCGAATCTATGAAGCCACTGAGCCAGGAGAATATTATGAAAAGGGTGATATGAAAGTTGGAATTTATTATACTTTCCCAAAACTAAAAGCATTGATCAAACCAGAGTTTGTTTATCCGGTAGGTACTGATTATAATGCACTTGGAAAGGATTTGGAACCAATCTCTGATTTATGTAGAAAGTTCCTGACTTTAAATAACATGGATTTGGGTGGCTATGATCTTGACGATGATTTTGATTCTATGTATTTAAAACAGGATCTTATTAGAACAATTATGTATAAAATAGATAAAGTGTATCAAAAATACGGACTTGATAATGCATATATGGCTTATCAGGACCAGATTGCACTAAATGAAGTACAAAATGGTGAAAATCAAAACAACAACGATTGATTTACCCAGTTATATCAAGGCGTTACCCGGAAAACTTGCGGGTAACGCCTTTTTATTTTGCGTAAGCAAGATAGACTTTTATTTGTAATAAAATTCTTGTATCCTCCATAACATATGGAATTGCAATTATAAAATATAATAAAAAATCATTGACAAAAATTATAAAGAATATATAATTTAAAACAGTGTTTTAAAACACTGTTTTAAATGTGCTGTCTTAAATAGATAAATGAGGTAAGAAATGGCAAACAGAATAGAAGGCTATGATGAGAAAATAATTGAATATGCACAAAAAGAATTCCTTGAAAAAGGATATAATGATGCATCACTTCGAAATATAGCAAAAATGGCAGAGGTAAGTACCAGCACAATGTATACGAGATTCGGAGACAAAGAAGGTATGTTTGAATACTTGATCTTGCCTACAGAAAAGCTTCCTACATTTTTGGAAAAAACATTAAATAGCTACTTTTCTATGAATGTTGAAGCACAACAAGAGCTATATAAAGAAACTGGAAACACAGGTTTTGATGAAATCATAGATATGATCTATAAGGATTATCCTGCGTATAAGCTTCTTGTTTCATGCTCGCCAGGTGATACATACAAGAAATATTTAGAGAAAATTACAGCTATTGATGTAAAATATACACTTCTATATCTGAAAGAAAATAATAGCAGAGCACTTCGCGAAGAAAGAATAAACGAAGGTTTTTGCCATGTTGTTTCCACAGCATTTTACTCCGCTCTTTTTCATTGTGTAGAGCATGACATGTCGAGAGAAAATGCAGTGAAATATATTACTGAGCTTAGAAATTTTTATGGCAGAGGTTGGGAGGAATATTTTAAAGAATAATATTATTTTGCCACATTGTTAGCTACAGCTAACTTTATGGGAATACATCAAAATCCTAGGAGGAGTTAAAAAAATGAGCACAGCAGTAAAAGAGTTAAAAATGAACACAGCAGTTGCAGAAGAAAACGGAAAAATGACAGTAAAGGATCTTATAACGATTGGTATTTTTACCGTGTTATATTTTGTAATTTTCTTTATCAGCGCTATGACAGGAATGGTACCAATTATGGCTATTTTTTATCCGGCTCTCATTGCATTTTTGGCTGGAATTCCTTGCATTCTTTTTTTCACAAAAGTAAAAAAATTTGGAATGGTTACAATCATGGCAACACTATCAGCAGTCCTTCTTGCTCTGATGGGATATGGATATATGGGAATTATTACAGGTCTTATTTTGGGGCTTATTGCAGATCTGATATTGAAGTCCGGACAATATAAGAGTTCCGTGAAAATGATAATCAGTTATGTAGTATTTTCTGAATGGGTAATAGGTACACAGCTTCCAATGTTTATCGGAGGTAATGCTTATGCGGAAGCTTTTAGAGAAACACAGGGCGATGCATTTGTAGATGAACTTGAAAAACTAATTAGTTGGGGAATGTGCGGTATTGTTATTGTCACTACTCTTGTAGCTGCTATTATCGGTGCACTTATAGGAAAGGCAGTTCTTAGAAAACACTTTGAAAGAGCTGGGATTGTTTAATGAACAGATTTGAAAGTGGTAATGAGGATGCAGTCATAAACTTTGACCCAAGAACCAAGCTTATGCTCCTTCTCATAATAAATACAGTGATTATTTCTGATAGTAAAAGTCCACTTATAAGCGGCTTAAAAATCGTGTTTGTTATTCTTGTACTTTTTTTTCTAATTGACATGAAGAAGATAAAAATGTCTGTAATATATGTAAGCATATATCTTCTTGCTGTGGTTGGAGATTATATCCTTGTGTCAGGATCCATAAGTGGAATAAGTGCAGGAGGTTTGATATTAAGAATAGTAGTATATCTCGTAGAACGCATGCTTCCAAATATGATGATGGCATGGTTCGTTCTGCATACTACAAAGGTTAGTGAATTTATTGCAGCAATGCAAAAAATGCATTTTCCACAAACAATTACCATTCCCTTTGCTATTATTTTCCGATTTTTTCCAACCCTTGCTGATGAATATTCTTCCATTCAGGATGCTATGAAAATGCGAAACATCAGTCTAAAAACTAATGTTATATCCGGAATAGAATACAGAATGGTTCCACTCATTGTGTCTGTTACAAAAATAGGTGATGAACTTTCAGCAGCAGCCATGACACGTGGACTTACAACTGAGGGAAATCGTACAAGTTATTGTAAAATAGGCTTTTCCCTGCAGGATTATGCTGCTTTTACAGTTATTGCAATCAGTATCATGTTTTTTGTAATAGGACTAATTAGGGGGTGAAGCAATGATAGAAATAAGAAATGTTTCATTCACTTATGCTGGTTCAGAGCAAGGAATGTCACTTAAAAATTTATCTCTCATTATTCCGAAGGGAAATGTAACAGTTTTATGTGGCAGATCAGGCTGTGGAAAGACTACTATAACAAGACTTATTAATGGTCTTGTACCATATTTTTATAAAGGGGAAATAATTGGAGACATTCTTATTGACGGTGAAAGTATTTTAAAAAAGAATGTGCAACAGCGCGCAGGAATCGTTGGCTCTGTATTTCAGAATCCAAGATCTCAGTTTTTTAATGTTGATTCTACAAGCGAATTAGTATTTGGATGTGAAAACATGGCATTTTCCCGTGAAGAAATGGATAAACAATTACTCTCTACTATAAAGATATTTAATATAGATAGGCTGATAAATAAAAGTTTATTTAAAATGTCTGGCGGAGAAAAACAAAAAATCGCATGTGCATCTGTATCTATGATGGGACCAGATATATATGTACTTGATGAACCAACTTCTAATCTTGACCTGCTTTCTATAAAAGAATTAGCAAAAGTCATATCAAAATGGAAAAATGAAGGAAAAACCATAGTAATTGCTGATCATAGACTAAATTATCTCAAAGGAATAGCCGATAAAGTTGTTCTTATCGAAGAAGGACATGTTGCATGGGAAAAAGATGCAAAAGACTTTTATGCACTTTCTGATAAAAAAGTTCATTCTTTCGGACTAAGAAGTCTTGATGACGATGTCCGGGATAACAGAGCATCGAAAATGCCAAAGAGTAACAGAGAAATATTTACCATCAAAAATCTTGATTATAAATATGAGGATGGTAATGGTATACAAATAAAAAATTTAGCAATACCAATGGGAAACATAATAGGAATTATTGGAGAAAATGGGGCCGGTAAAAGTACTCTTGTAAGATGTCTTTGTGGTCTGCAAAAGAACAATGGTTCTTTCTATATCGACGATAAAAGAATAACTTCAAAACAGCTCCTTCAAAAAAGTTATCTGGTAATGCAGGATGTAAATCATCAACTTTTTACTGAAAGTATTGATGAAGAGATTGCTATTAGTATACCAAGAGGAAATAAAGAAAAGCAAAATGAAATCATAGAGAAAATTCTTACAGATATGGATTTAACAGAATATAGAGCGTTGCATCCTATGTCTCTTTCCGGAGGTCAGAAACAACGAGTAGCAGTTGCTACAGCGATAGCATCAGAAAAAAATATATTGTTTTTTGATGAACCTACTAGTGGTCTTGATTATGAACACATGAAGGCATTTTCTTCGAGACTACAGGAACTACGAGATGGTGGCACAACTCCGATTGTTATAACACATGACATAGAATTACTGGCAGACTCTTGTGATTATCTTATTCTTGTATCGAATGGTAAGGTCAAATGGAGTGGACCCTGCAATAAGACATCGATATGTAGGATTAAAGAACATTTTGAAAATAAAAGCTTTAGAATAAATAAAGATAGGGAGACAGGTATGGAAAAACAAAAAAGTCCCATATCCAGAGTATGGGAATTAGGGCAATCTGGACATAAACAAATTTTATTGTCAATCATATTGGCTATTTTAGGTGTTCTTGCCGGAATTGTTCCGTATGTTATGGCATCCAAAGTAATAACTCTTCTGATTAATGGAGAAAATGGACTACCTGTATATATACCATATATTACAGTAGGACTCGTGGGATATCTTCTTAATACGTTTCTATATACCGGGGCGCTTGGTATATCTCATAAAGCAACTTTCCGTATTTTAAAAGAGATACGAGAAAAAGTTCTAAATAAATTACCAAAACTTCCTCTTGGAACAATCATGGAGATGAAAAGTGGAAAATTAAAAACAACTATTGTGGATCAAATAGAGAGTATGGAAACAACTTTGGCCCATGTTTTTCCTGAGATTATATCAAACCTTGGAGGCTTTCTTGTTGTATGGATCTATATGTTCGTTATAGACTGGCGTCTTGCACTTCTTGCAATGATTCCCCTTCCTATAGGGATGTCTTTCATGTTTGCCTCTATGAAAGGATATGGTGAAAACTACGCGAAGTCAGTCGAAATCACAACTGATATGAATGAATCTTTAATTGAGTATACCGGCGGTATTGAAGTAATAAAGGCATACAATCAAGGTAAAGAATCTTATGCAACCCTGAAAGAAAGATGTCTTGCAAATGCTTCCTTCTTCTATAACTGGATGAACCAGTGTAAGACTAATATATATGCAATGATTATAGCTCCAGCAACAATGCTGACTGTATTGCCATTCGGCTGGCTATTTTATCAAAACGGAAGCCTTTCATTTGATGCATTTGTCACCATGATTATTTTGTCTCTTTGTGTTACAGGTCCTCTTCTTGCCATACTTGATTTTGTGGATACACTTGCAAAACTTGGAACTGTAGTAGGAAATGTGGATGCTATATTAAATGCGAAAGAGCAAACGCATATTACAGAAGAAAACGACTTTGTAATAGAAAATGATATTGAACTAAAGGATGTTGAATTTTCATATACTGAGGGACAAGACGCTGTGCTAAAGGGAGTGTCATTGCGTATTCCAGTCGGAAGTAAAACTGCTCTAGTCGGTCTTTCAGGAAGCGGAAAATCTACGATTGCCAAATTAATTGCTGGTTTTTGGGATGCAGACGCTGGTAAAATCAGTTTTGGAAATATTGATACTAAAGATATTACTCTTAATAAACTATATGACAAAATATCCTATGTTTCACAAGATAATTTCCTTTTTGACGATACGATAATGGAAAATATCAGAATGGGAAAATTAACCGCATCTGATGAAGAGGTAATGGAATGCGCAAAAGCCTCCGGTTGTGATGAATTTATAAGAAATCTTGAAAATGGATATCAAACCCGTGTAGGAGGAGGAGGTAAGCATCTGTCCGGAGGTGAAAGACAGCGTATAGCCATAGCAAGGGCTATGCTTAAAGACGCACCAATTGTTATTCTTGATGAAGCAACAGCCTACATAGATCCTGAAAATGAAGCAGTTATCCAGAAAGCTGTTGGAAAACTTGTTAAGAATAAGACGCTTATTGTTATTGCTCACAGACTTTCAACAATAACTGATTCAGATCAGATTGTGCTGGTAAAGGACGGTAGAATAGAGGCTATAGGCAAACATTATGATCTTCTAAAGTCCAGTCCTCTTTACAAGAGTATGTGGAATGCACATATTGGAGTGAAAGAAGGTGTGGTCGCATGATAAAAGCAATAAAAGATATAGTAAAGTTTTCCGGAACAGAATCAGGAAATATATATAAATCCATTCTCTTTGGAATAATTGTCGGTATTGGTAGAATGATAGAAATGGCAGGAATATATTTCACCATAACAGCGATTATAAATGCAGTCAATGGAAACGCTCCTTCCTGGCAATCATTTCTGATTGTGCTTACTGGAGTATTTGTTGCTTGCTTTGCAAAAGGCTATTCTCAAATGGAACAAACTCATGCCGGTTATTATATGGCAGCAAATAAAAGAATTACCATAGCTGATCATATCAAGAAAATGCCAATGGGATATTTCAATGAGAACAGTCTTGGTGAACTTGTAGGAACAATGACTACCGTTATTGAAAATATAGAAACGCTTGCGCCAATGGTAATGATACGGCTTATGGATGGTTTTATTACATCAGCTGTAATGTTAATATGCGTATTTGTATTTGATTTCAGATTTGGACTAACAATGCTAATTGTTGAATGCATATATCTGATAATTTCATCAATGATGGAAAAAAAATCACAGTCAGTTGCACCTATGCGACAAGATTCTGAAGTAAAACTTGTATCCGCTGTGCTTGAATGGATTCAGGGAATGAGTATTGTTAAGTCTTTTAACCTAACTGGAAGAGGAGACCACGCCCTTGCTGAAGCACTTGAGTACAACAGAAAAAGCAATACTGAAATGGAAGGATTTTATGTTCCTTATACAATAGCACAAAAAGCAATACTTCAGATAGGAACTTTTGCTTTGATTCTAGAAAGTGTTATGTTTTATATTGAAGGAACATTATCACTTTCATACACTTTGATGATGATAGTTATGTCTTTCATGGTATTTGCTCATATTAGTGGTGCAGGTAGTGCTATGGCTATAATAAGACTTCTTACTTCTTCTATGGAAAAGGCAAATAAACCTGAGAGTATTGAAAAAATGGATGGATTAGGAAAATCCTACGAATCTGAAAAACATGATATAGAATTTAAAAACGTTGATTTTTCATATAACGATAGACAAGTTCTTCATAATATCAGCTTTAAAATTCCTGATAAAACAACGACTGCCATTGTTGGAACAAGTGGTTCAGGTAAAACTACTATCTGTAATCTCATCGCAAGATTCTGGGATGTAGATAATGGCCAAGTGCTTATTGGTGGTAGAAATATCAAAGAATATACTTTAGAAACCTTAATGTCACAGATCAGTATGGTATTTCAGAATGTTTATCTATTTTCAGATACTATAGAAAATAACATAAAATTTGGTTCACCGAATGCCTCACATGAAGAAGTAGTTAGGGCTGCAAAAGAAGCTGCTTGTGATGATTTTATAGAATCCCTGCCTGATGGATATAATACAATGATTGGTGAGGGTGGTGCTTCCCTTTCCGGAGGTGAAAAACAAAGGATATCTATTGCGAGAGCTATTCTTAAGGATTCACCTGTAATAATATTAGATGAGGCAACAGCCAATGTGGATCCTGAAAATGAAGACAGACTTCAAAAGGCTATAGCAAAACTCACAGAAAATAAAACAATCATTATGATTGCACACAGATTAAAAACTGTTCGTGATGCTGATCAAATTCTTGTTGTTGATGAAGGTAAAATTGTTGACATGGGCAATCATGAAGAACTAGTTGCAAAAGAAGGACTCTATCGCAGATTTATTGTAGGAAGAGAAAATGCAGAAAACTGGAAAATATGATTTGCACTACAAAATCATATGATATTATAGAGATATGTGCCTTATTATATGCGCATATCTCTATTTTTTTTTACGCAATGCTTTAAAAATTTATGACTATGGAGTGATTATTATGAATCAAGATATTCAGACTTCACATACCGGTCAAATACCTCATGGGCGAACGTATCTGAGACATTGAATCTCTTGGCAATTGATGTAGATGACTCCATGAGATCTTTGTAGGCGCTTACTATAAGCATTTCAGTAGCGTTAGACATCCTGCGGCTTTT
>JAILEJ010000100.1 GCA_024688095.1 Butyrivibrio sp. | reverse complement strand
TGAATGATTAATTTAAGAAAATCTTCACTTGATTTTTCTTAATGTGTAGGTTACATTATATGTGTTATATGACTGGCGGAAAATGGAGAAACCATTAGGGAGTATAACTTATATTGAATGTCGACCGCCTGGGCAACCGTTTGTATACAAGGGTTGTTCAGGCGGTTTTTTATTTGCAAAAAATGTGTTTTTGGAGAATTCAAAAACAAACAGATCTTTGATTAAAAAGGAGAGAAACATGACAGAGTTAGTTAAGGAACTATCATCAAACGCTTACCCAGGAAGAGGAATTGTAATCGGTACTTCAGAAGATGGAAAGTATGCTGTATGTGCTTACTTCATTATGGGAAGAAGTGAGAATAGCAGAAACAGAGTATTCGTAGAAGATGGAACAGGAATCCGTACTCAGGCATTTGATCCTTCTAAGATGGAAGATCCAAGTCTTATTATCTATGCACCTGTTCGTACACTTGGTAACTACACAATTGTTACAAATGGTGATCAGACAGATACAATTTATGAGCTTATGGATAAGCAGTATACATTTGAGCAGGCTCTTAGAACAAGAGAGTTTGAACCAGATGCTCCTAACTATACACCTAGAATTTCAGGTATCATGCATGTCCAGGATGGTAATTATGATTTTGCTATGTCTATTCTTAAGAGCAATCATGGTGATCCTTCAGCTTGTCATAGATTTACATTTACATATGATAATTTCAAAGCAGGAGAAGGCTATTTTATCCATACATACATGAGTGATGGAAATCCACTTCCAAGTTATGAAGGTGAGCCTACTCTTGTAGATATTAAGGGCGATATTGATACATTTACAAAC
Source organism: Butyrivibrio sp. (assembly GCA_024688095.1). Lineage (GTDB taxonomy): Bacteria > Bacillota > Clostridia > Lachnospirales > Lachnospiraceae > Butyrivibrio. The sequence goes on along the minus strand of JAILEJ010000100.1, from coordinate 5,153 downwards.
AATGTATGGAATGCACTTAACGAAGACAACAAGGTATCTCTTTTCACTCGTTATATTAACCTTGAGACTGGTGAATATGAGAGCAGAATTGTAAATAAGAATAAGTAATAAATAGAGTAGATAAGTATAAACAATTTAAGCTTTTGTAGAATATGAGAGTAGAGATGTTAATAAGAATAAGTAATAAAAAGAGTAGACAGGTATTAACATTTTAAGCTTTTGTAGAATATGAGAGTAGAGTTGTTAATAAGAGAAATAATAAAGAGATTAGTCGGAGAACGATTCTAAGTTTTTTTGAAAAAGAAAGGGAATAATATGAAAGAACTTGCACTTAAATATGGTTGTAATCCAAATCAGAAACCATCAAGAATATATATGGAAGATGGAAGCGAACTTCCAATCGAAGTATTAAACGGAAAGCCAGGATTCATCAATCTTCTTGATGCATTTAATGGCTGGCAGCTTGTATCTGAGCTTAAGAAAGCAACTGGTCTTCCAGCAGCAACATCTTTTAAGCATGTATCACCGGCAGGTGCTGCTGTAGGTACACCTCTTACAGAGATTGAAAAGAAGATTTATTGGGTAGAGGATATGGGCGAGCTTACACCACTTGCAAGTGCTTATGCAAGAGCAAGAGGCGCTGACCGTATGTCTTCATTTGGTGATTTTATTTCTCTTTCTGATAAGTGTGATGCTGCAACAGCAAAGCTTGTAAAGAGAGAAGTATCAGATGGAATCATTGCTCCAGATTATGATGATGACGCACTTGAAATGCTTAAGGCTAAAAAGGGTGGAAATTATGCAGTAATCAAGATTGATCCTAATTACACACCAGCAGCTATTGAGAAAAAGCAGGTATTTGGTGTTACATTTGAGCAGGGACATAACAATATCGAAATAGGAGAAGACCTCTTTAATAATATTGTTACTGATAATAAAGATCTTCCAGAATCAGCAAAGATTGATCTTATCATTTCACTTATTACTCTTAAATATACACAGTCAAACTCAGTTTGCTATGTAAAGGGTGGACAGGCTATTGGTATTGGCGCAGGACAGCAGTCAAGAATTCACTGCACAAGACTTGCAGGAAGTAAGGCAGACAACTGGTTCCTCAGACAGGCTCCACAGGTACTTGAACTTCCATTTCTTGATTCTATCAAGAGACCTGACAGAGATAATGCTATCGATCTTTACATTGGTGCTGATTATATGGATGTACTTGAGGATGGAAAGTGGCAGAATATCTTTAAGACAAAACCAGAAGTATTTACAGAAGCAGACAAGAAGGCATGGCTTTCAAAGAACACAGATGTAGCTCTTGGTTCTGATGCATTCTTCCCATTTGGCGATAACATCGAGAGAGCTTTCAGAAGTGGTGTAAAGTATGTTGCTCAGCCTGGTGGTTCAGTAAGAGATGACAACGTTATCGAAGCTGCTAACTCACACGACATGGTAATGGCCTTCACAGGACTTCGCCTTTTCCACCATTGATAATTACTTGAAGGTGAACTTCTTCAAGGCTACGAAATGAATATAAAGTATCCGTATCATTCAGAACACGCATTCGCTTTGATTTGGATGTAGGAGAACTAAATTCTAAAAGCGATATAACAGACAAAGCGTTTGTTATATCGCTTTTTTTCATTAAGTATGCGCATCCAAATAAGGGTTCTTCCCTGAAAGAGGCTTTTAATAGTCTTTTCTAAAGCACTGGAAGTTCATCGTCTGTTTGAGAATTCAATAGGAATTTAATTCATAAAGACAAAAAACAGAAAAATGGAATGATATAGATAGGTGCAATTTAATTCTTTAAGGTCGGAAACAGATAATTGGAATTGAGTGGTTAGAGTGAAGTTTATTCCAGACATCAAGAAAAATAGAAATGGAATGAATACAAAGCAGAAATTTAATTCTTCAAGATGAAAAACTTAAAATTCGAATGTAGTGGTTAGTATGAGGTTAATTCCAGATATCAAGAAAAAGAGAAATGGAATGAATACAAAGCAGGAATTTAATTCTTCAAGATGAAAAACTGAAAATTCGAATGTAGTGGTTAGGGTGAGGTTAATTCCAGATATCAAGAAAAATTAGAAATGGAATGAATACAAACCAGGAATTTAATTCTTCAAGATAAAAAAACAAAAAATGGAATGAAATTAAAATAGGTTTTTAATAGTCTCTTCTATATCACTAAAAGTTCACCTGTCTACAAGGTAATCAACAACCTGATAAATAAAATATGCAGTCACATGGAGAAATTATGACTTGATGTGCAGAAATGCAGATTCAGAAGTCATAAAAAGCAAGAAGAAAAGTGGAAGATTATGACTTCAGAGAAGGAGGAAGAGCTGTAGAGTCATAAATGCAAGCTGGAAGGGGAGAGAATACATAGAATTTATGACTTATATGAAACAGGTGGTGGTCTAAAAGTCATAAAAAGTAAGAAGAAAAGTGGAAAAGTGGAAGATTATGACTTCAGAGAAGAAAAAGAATATATGTTCGCATTAATGATAGAGGTATGGTATACTGTTAGGCATGAAAGCGACTAAAGAACAGAAAAAAATAATTGAATCAACGGAAGGGTATCAGAGGTGCGCAGCGGTGCCGGGATCTGGGAAGACTTTTTGTCTTACGCACAGGATAGCATTTCTGATAAAAGAGCTTTATATAGATTCGGCATCTATTGTGGGACTTACCTTTACCAATAAAGCAGCATCATCTATGAAGAAAAAGCTTAAAGAGCTTGTTGGGGATGATTCGAACTGTTTTATGGGGACATTTCATGGATTTTGTAATGTCATATTAAAGGATGAGATTTACAGACTGAGTTGGCCAAAAGCTTTTGGTATTCTTGATCATAATGATCAGATTGAGCTTGTTAAGACCATTACTGATGAGCTTGGATTAGAGCTTAAGGATATGACAGCAAGCAATGTCCTTGATCAGATAGAAAGTTATAAAAGCAACCTTGATTATATTCCATATCTTGCAGGTGCAGATAAGCAGGAACTTTTGAATAAGCTTGGAACTGAGGCTGATGAGGTAAAGGTTATTTTCTGGAATTATTTATTAAGACAACGAGACAATTTTATGCTTGATTTTACAGACCTTATTCAGGCAACGCTTTATATATTTGCACATTATGAAGATGCGCTGGAGACCTGGCAGAATAAGTGCCAGTATCTTCTTTGTGATGAATACCAGGATGTTTCAAGTGATCAGGAAGAACTGCTACATCTTCTTTCCGGTAAATTTCATAATCTCTTTGTTATAGGCGATGATGACCAGAATATATATGGGTGGAGAGGTTCTGAAGTTGAGTATATGATTAATTTTCATAAGAGATATGAGAATACGCAGGACTTTCCGCTTAGTATGAATTTCAGGAGTACGCCGCAGATTGTTAATGCAGCAGCTTCTCTTATAAAGGCAAATCATAACAGGCTCCCCAAGAAAATGGTGACAAATAATTCCGATGGAAAAAAGCCTTTATATAATCAGCTTCCGTCTGAAAAAGAAGAGGCAATATGGATTGCAGAGACTATACAAAAGCTTGTCAGTCAGGGGAACAGATATGACAGCAATGCAATTCTTGTGAGGTCATCTTTTCAGACAAGGGAAATAGAAGAGGCTTTTGTGGCACACAAAATTCCATATAAAATTGTAAGTGGAGCCAGGTTCTACAGTTCGGAAGAAATAAGGACTACCATATCATATATGAGAATGGTTTATGATATGAAAGATATGGATTTTGAGCGTACAATTAATAGGCCCAGAAGAAAGTTTGGCAAAAAGTCTCTTGAAGAACTCAAAGCATATGCGGCAAAGCAGGATATGTCTCTGTTTAATGCACTTGGAGATAAGATAGTAAAAGGACTTGTTAAGCAGGAGTCGCTAATTAATTATTATAAAGAGATTTCAAGGCTTCATGCGGTGTTTGAGAAGATGCCATCGCTGGATATAGCCAATCAGGTATTGGATATAGGCTATAGGCAGGAACTGCAGGGAGATGTTGATCAGAGAAGAATTGATAATGTATCTGAACTTATTTCCAATATTTCTGATTTAGAAAAAGAGAATGATAATCCGATAAAGCTTGAGGATTTACTTGCTCATTATGCCCTTTTTAGCAGTCAGGATGATGATGATGAAAAGAATCTTGTAAAGATTATGACTATCCATACTGCAAAGGGACTGGAGTTTAATACGGTATTTATTCCGGGGCTTGTAGAAGGACAGTTTCCCAGTGCAAAGCTTCAAAACGAAGACCAGCTTGAAGAGGAACGAAGACTTTTGTATGTTGCTGTTACCAGGGCTAGAAAAGAAGTATATATGAGTAGCTATGCGTCCAAAACAGGGACCTATTCAATAAGGCAGTCAGCATTTATGGGAGACTTTGATCCGGAGTGCATTGAATGTGTTGGAAATACCAGGATTATGTACAATGGTAATTCATCGGCCATGCTTCCCAAGGCTGATTTTGAAGTTGGAGATAAGCTTATGCACAAGCATTTTGGCATTGGAAAGGTTGTAAGCGTAGATATTGAAGGTCAGACTTATGAAATTGATTTTGAAAAGGTAGAGGGCACAAGGCGCCTACAGTTCAGGGCTCCACTTGAAAAAATTGTCGAATAAATTTTTCGACATTAATAAACTGTAAGAATATAGAAATATCTATATATAAGCTACTGACTGATTATCTTTCTATATTCGGTTGGAGTAAGTCCTTCCCATTTCCGGAAGGTGTAGCAAAAGGCACTTGTATCATCAAATCCGCACGTAGAAGCTATTTCTTCAATAGAAAGCTGTGTTGAAGCAAGACTGTATTTGGCGGCGGAGATTCTTGTTGAAATTAGGTATTGATGTGGAGTAAGGCCCGTTTCCTTTTTGAACACTCTTGTAAAGTAATAGGGGCTAAAACCTGCGATTTTAGAAATCTTATTAATTGATATTTTTTCTTTGAAGTTCTCTGCAATATAAGAGGTTGCTTTTTTTACACTGTCAGAAATTGATGAGTTATCTTTGGAAGATGCAATAAGGGATTGCAGCAAAGTCAGAATTGATATTGATACAGAGGCCTCATCAGATACATTTGTGTTTTTACATTCTAAATATAACTTATAAAGCTGTTGATATAGCGTTCTAAAATT
>JAILEJ010000077.1 GCA_024688095.1 Butyrivibrio sp. | reverse complement strand
TATGAGTGAGCATCATGAAATTCCAGAAGGCGATAGCTTTCTAAAAAGTATAAAGTCCAGATTGCTTCAGATGGGAGTAGTTGCCGTAGGCGCCACTCTTATTATTGGTGTGCTGTCCACTTTTTCCCTTTTAAGAGTCGGTAGTATTAATAAAGTTATTTACAATATGAATCATATAAGTGAGCTTCAATTTGATAATCGTGAAATAGAAAATTCCTATTTTGACGACAGTACCTCAAACAACAAGCTCATTCTCCACAACCTTTCACTTATGAAGGCATATATAAGAGATTCCAGGAAACAGCTTCCTGAAACCTGTAAAAATATCGATGCACTTGAATCCATTATTACAACAAACGAAACAAACTATATAAGAATGAACAATATCGATATTGAACGTGGATATAACTCTGAAACAGGTTTATATGAAGACTTTTTAAAAAACAGTGCAATATATGAAAAGGATCTTGAATTAATTTCTTCAACAGACAGCAAGACTGAAGGAAAGCCTACCCGCGTTAGTACTGGTGAATTCGACAAAAAGGTAATAGACGGCAAATCTTATATCCGCTATCAATATAAAACCCCTATAAATGCAAATAGTAAATCCAATCATTTACAGCTAAAACTTACAGCAAGCCAATTTGATTATTTTGGAGATTATTATATAAATAAAATATTTTTATACAGAAACGATGGTAGTTACGAAATCTTACCTTTAGGCAAAATAGATGTAAATAGCCTGAACTATTCCTCCGAAAATTCAGATAATCTTAGCATAATTAAATTCAATGGAATGTATAGTCTTTATGCAACCATAAGCCTAAGCAAAGACAGCCTGACTCCAGAATCTATAATAATTGATATACCACTTGGTTCTTATAAAATAAATAACTATTCCCATATTTCCTATGATATTTATATGGAACCATGTACGGGGCTTTTGAATGTTTCAACCGATCTTGTTGGTAAATATAATTACAGCTACTATTATGAAAATTTCCTGGCATCCTTTACAAGATATAATACTGCTATGAAAAAAGGTACAACCAGTATTTCCGAAACAAAACAAATGCTTCAGCATTTTGATTCTCTTTATAATGCTGTAAATCAGGATATAGAAGGCAATTCTAAGCTAGAGTACATAATAACTGATGCAGAAAATGTTCGAAATGATCTTGAACAGATGCTTACTATGGACAGCACCTTCATTATTGTGCAAAAATATAATTCAAAACTCTTTGATGATATGACAAAAGATACCGAAATAATAACCAGATCTGTTGAAAACCAGATGACTGCTCTAATGAAACGAATACTTGCAATTATAATCATTACCTTCATCCTATCCTGCGTATCTTTGTTTATTTACGCTCTGTATCTGCGCAAGTCTATTACAAAAAGTATCGTAATCTTCAATGAACTAAAAATTGCCAAGGCCGAAAAAGATGCTCAGAATACCTTTTTATCAAATGTATCTCATGAGCTAAGGACGCCAATTAACGCCATCCAGGGATTAAATGAGATTATTCTGCGAAAGACCTCTGATCCCGAGACAAAAAGTTATCTGGTAGATATCAAAAACGCTACGAAAACCCTTCTTACTCTTGTTAATGGTATCCTTGATTTTGCAAAGCTTGAAGCCGGAAAGTTTGAAATAATACCTATAGAATATGAACTTAGCTCGGTTCTTGTAGATGTTATTGCCATGAACAAGCTTAAGGCAAATGAAAAGAATCTGGAATTTATAACAGAAATCGATGAAACTATCCCAAATAAATTAATTGGTGATGAACTTAGAATAAAGCAATGTATAAATAACATATTTTCTAATGCTGTAAAATATACAAACAAGGGCAATATTACATTAAAAGTAAAATACAAAAACATTTCTGATACTGCCCTTTTACTTAACATAAGTATAAAAGACACAGGTGTCGGAATTAAGGCCGAAGATATCCCTAAACTATATGACCGTTTCGAACGTATAGATGAAAAACGTAATCGTACAATAGAAGGCACCGGTCTTGGAATTAATATAGTAAATTCACTGCTTGATATGATGGGATCAAAGCTTGAAGTTGAAAGCGAATTTGGTAAAGGCTCCACCTTCAGTTTTACCATAAAGCAGGAAATAGTTGACTCTGAGCCAATTGGTGCATTAGATAAACGCCATCAGATGACTGTTGACGAAGAAGGCCACTACCATGAAAAATTCAAAGCTCCATCTGCAAGAGTACTGGTTGTTGATGATACTTCCATGAATCTGACAGTAATAAAGAGCCTTTTAAAACCTACAGAAGTTCTTCTTGATACAGCTATGAGTGGCCATGAAATGCTCGAAATGGTCACAAAACAAATATATGACATTATATTTATAGATTACAGGATG
>JAILEJ010000061.1 GCA_024688095.1 Butyrivibrio sp. | reverse complement strand
AATAGGCAAAAAGCTTATAGTTCCAAAGAAGAAACCTTCAAGGGCAGAGTGTACCTGTTATCTTTCTGGAGATATTGGTGCATATGACAGTTGCATGCATTTATGTAAATACTGCTATGCTAATAATGACAGAGAAAAAGTTATTGCAAATTATAGAAAGCACGACCCTAAATCTCCATTTCTTATTGGCAATTACAGGGTGGATGACATTATTCATGATGTAGATTCAAAGTCTTGGATTGATGAGCAGTTATCTTTGTTTGGAATATAGAAAAAATTAACAATATTTTGATAAAAAGATTATGTTTACGTCGAAAATATTGTATATAATATAAAGTGATAGTAAATGCATATACATATGCAGGCTGTGATCATTTATGGTTTAGTAAGCTGATTGTATGAACATTTGAAACCACTGCACTCCAATACAAGGAGGATTTTTATGGATATACAATTTCCTGAATTGATGTTATCTTTTGATACTATTGATATTGTGGCTGCTATGGCTGAAAATATTCCTGGAGCTTTTTTTATATATCAAAATACCGAAAAGGGTGAAATTATATTTGTTAATCATGCAGTGCTAGATCTTTATGGATGTGCTACGCTAGAAGAATTTAAAGAGCTTACAGGATATTGTTTTAGTGGAATGGTTCATCCTGATGATTATGTCAAGATACAGTCTTCGATTGATTTTCAGATAGATAGAAGTGATGAAAATCTTGACTATGTTGAATACAGGATTATTAGAAAAGATGGAAAAGTAAGATATGTAGAAGATTTCGGAAAATTTGCCATGACAGATGATTTTGGGCCCATCTATTATGTATTTCTTGCAGATGTTACTACAAGATATAAACTGTCTATTGCACAGAATTCATTTCTTTTTAATATAGCGCATAATTTGCAGATTCCAATAAAGGATATAGATTTCTTTCTGAAGCTTATGAAGGAGAATATTCATGAAGCAGATTTTATTAAAGAGTATTTAACTAAAACTGAGGAATCGATGCAGTTCCTTAATGGAATGGTAGGCGAACTTGTAGAAGTCAGTGATATGAATAATGAGAATGTTCGGATAAATGAAACTGAGAGTAATTTAAAGGCTGAAGGAAATAAACTTCATAATCTTGTTGAAAGAAAAGAATTTGGTAAAAATCAAACATATAAGTTTGATCTTCCGGATGATGATGTATACCTTGATCCCGTAATATTTGGAAGGATACTTGGAAATTTGCTTGAAAATGCGGTTAAATTTACACCTGAAGGTGGTCACATAGAAATAATTGGAAAACAGATAGCTAAATCTGAGTCTGGATATGCAAGATATAGATTTGAGATTTCCGATAATGGAATAGGAATGTCTGAAGAATATGTGGACCGTATATTTGAACATCTTGATGAAGACAATAGAAATAAGGATGGAAGTTACATTGGTGCAGGACTTGGTATTTCTATGGTAAAAAGGGCTGTTCATACTATGGGAGGAAGTATTCATGCTGAAAGCAGTATGGGAGAAGGGACTAAGGTTTATGTATATATTCCTTTCAGACTGTGTAAAAATGATGGTGAGTATGAAGAGCCAGAGGATAGAAGTATGCCGGATGGTTGCAAGGGACGCATACTTGTAGCTGAAGATCAGGAAATCAATAGAGAAATAATTGAACAGATACTTACCGAAGCCGGATTTATGGCAGATATAGTCTGTGATGGATGCGATGCTGTTGACAGATTCAAGAATCATAGAGAAGGTTATTATGATATGATTCTTACTGATATACAGATGCCTGTAATGACTGGCTATGAGGAAATATATAAAATACGTGTTTTAGACAGAGAAGATGCAAAAAAAATTCCAATTTATGCTCTCAGTTCTGATAATCTTAAGGAAGACAGATTAAGGGCAGCAGAAAGTGGCGCGACAGGACATATTTCAAAACCAATTGTTGCATCTGATGTTCTTGCAATTGTTACAGCAACCTGTATGAAACAGTAAAGTGAAAATAAAATACCGGATTGCAAAAGGCAGATATAAAATCTGATTTTGCAATCCGGTATTATTTTAATTATTTTTTCGCCAGAATTCTACAGCTTCTTCAAGCCATCCTTCAACTTCAAGTCCGTTTCCAAGGCCAAAACTGTGATCGCCTTTAGAACCGATTTTTGTAATATGTTCAACTTTTAGTTTTGTTAAAACTGAATCAAGATACTTACTGTTACTAACTGGAACAGTGCCGTCATCTTCATTTGCAACAATGTAAGTCTTTGGATATTCAGAGTCAATATGTGAAGGCAGATCAAAGGATTCAATTAGTTCTTTGTCAAAATCTGGTCCACCGAGTCTTCTAAGAAATGGAGCAACTGCTTGTTTCATAGGATCTCCATCTTTTAGGGAACAAAAGGTTTTATAATATTCATTCATTCCCACTGCTGTATAGCCAAGGAAAATAGCTTGTGGCTTAGGAATGTTATGCTTTTGGTAGCCATAGTTTAGCGATCCGATTTCTCCTGCAAGCGTTGCTCCTGCAGAAAAACCTCCAATCATATATTCTCCTGGTATAATATTATATTCTTTTGCGTGAGCTTCTATATCTTTTATTGCAGTTATCATATCTTCGATGGCCATAGCCAAAACTGGTTCCTGTTTTACCCTGTAATAGAGTACAAATGCTGAATAGCCCATATTGTTTAAGTGAGCTGCGATTGCCTGACCTTCTATAAAGCCCCATTGACGGTTAAAGGCTCCGCCTGGAATAACAATAACGTAAGGAACAGGTTCAGAAGTATTTGTTTTTGCAGGGAAATGTAAATATTGCGCATATGCTTTATCCCATTGAGCCTTTCTTTCTTCGGCTGAATAAACATCATGTAAATAAGTTCTGCCGTTTTGATCATCTGAAGCTGCCAGTTCTTCCATTCTGTGAAGTCCTTCTTCAAATCCAACCTTTTCATATCCATAGGATGATAATTTATTATAGTAATGGTCAGGTGTCATATATGTAAAAATATAATCCTTAAATACTCCGTATGCATCATTGTTTAGAAGATCTCCAATTGTCATATCATCTGTTATTTTACTATAACCCATTCTAATTCCCCTTTCGCTGCTTTTGTTTATAGGAAGAACGAAATGCTATTGGAGTTGTACCTGTTACAGCTTTAAATGTTCTGCTGAAATGAGTACTTGATGAAAAACCACAATCTGAGGATATTTTAGTAAGACTATGATTTGTTTCCATTATTTGTCTCTGTGCATTTAGTATTCGTGTTGCATTTATATACTGATTGATAGTTCTGTTAGTGTATTTTTTGAATTCATGACAAAGGTAATATTTGCTAACAAAAAACTGATCTGCAAGGTCATCAAGCTTAATATCTTCCATGAAATGATTATCAATATATTTGATCATTTTGGCTATAAGAGTTTGTACTTCAGGCTTTTCAGATGGAACAGCAGATTTTAGTATAGTTACAACTATCATATTTAGAAGAGCTTTTAAACTTGCATCATGTAGATCATCCATATCTTCCTGCTGTAATAAGAGCATTCCTATCATACCATGAAGATAATGACCAATTTTTGAGTCAACTTTATATAATCCGCTTCCATTTTTTAATTTTTCAAGTACAAGAGAATCTTCTATGGATTCGGGAGTGAAATACAAAACAATCCTTTTAAATCCCTGACCTGTTCTTTCAGAATAAGAATGATGCATTATATATGGAGCAAAAAGCATCATATCGCCTGGTTCAGTCTTATATATGTCATTTTCTAACATATGAAGCCTGCTGCCTTCTTCCAAATAATATAGTTCAAAATGTGAATGATAATG
>JAILEJ010000444.1 GCA_024688095.1 Butyrivibrio sp. | reverse complement strand
TCACATACTAAAAAAAGAATGGATCTACGATGAGGTTCCACGAATGAAGCGGGACTAGTCTCTCCCAAAAGTCCTTACACGAGAAGAGGTTGAGAAACTCATAGACACTGCCCAGAACATCAGGAATAAAGCAATCATTGCCCTTGCGTATTCATCGGGGCTGAGATTAATTGAAATCTGTCATCTTGCTCCATCTGATATATACATGAGCACTATGCAGGTCCATGTCAGAAACTCCAAAAATCATGGTGACCACTAGACCGTTCTTTCTGAAAGGGCTTTATGAGTTATATTAGTAACCCTAATTTTATGGCATTGAAAAAAGGCGCCGCCCAGATGATTTTATCATCTAAAGCGACAGCCTCCTATGAAGAACCAATCAAGTCTTTATCTGCTTAAATGTGACATTCTTTGCTCCTGCCTTTTTAAGCATCTTTTTTATCTTTTTGAACGTCTTTTTATCATTTGTCCTTATATAGATCTTTGCATTTTTGTTTATACCCTTAAGGGAATTCTTACATACGGATTTTAGAGAGTCTCCGTTAAAGGTTATCTTTTTAAGGTTTTTGCAGTTTTTAAAAGCACACTTTTCAATAGTTGTCACGGTTTCAGGGATGGTCAGCTTCTTTATTTTTTTATTCCCCTTAAAGGCATTAGCTGCTATTGACGTTACTTTGTAGGTAATACCGTTTTCATCTGTGACTGCTGAAGGTATGGTTACCTTTTCTGTTTTCTTTTTCTGAGCTGTAAATTTAACGGATGCACTTCCATCTGAATCTGATATTACAGTATAGGTTCCATTTGAATCTGATATTACAGTATAGGTTCCATTTGAATCGGAAGTGTCTGTGAGCTTTGTGTTTACAGGTGCCGCCGCTATAGTCCACTTAGCATAAAGGGTAATATCTGATGTAACACGAGTTGTAAAATCATAGGCACTTGTGCATGCGCTATCGGTGTACCATCCTCCAAAGTTATAGCCTGTTGCTATAGGATCGGAAGGCTTTGTGGCAGTCTGTCCATATTCCACGCTCTGACTTGAAGGCGCTGAACCCTGGCCGTTTGCATTAAATGTTAAGGTATAGGAATTAATCATACCTGTATAAGTAGCATTATAGGTTGTATCAGCACTTATAGCTCCGGGTGTAGGAGACCAGCCAGAAAATGTGTATGTGTACTGCGCATCTGCAGCTTTTGTCGGCGTCTCGCCATTATATTCAGGTGTCTGACCGGGATATATGACATCGGTCTCAACCACTGTTCCATCATTTTGCCAGGTGGCTGTTACTCCGGGAACAAAATTCAGCTTATGATACTTATCATACAGGTTGCCCAAAAGTGAGGTGCTTGAATATGTTTTCGAGGTGCTCGCGTCGTTTGGCTGAAGATGAACTGTAGCCCCTTCGTTATAACCTGGAATATACTCTGCCATGCATGGACAATCAGAAAATATTTTTGGGATAGAATTTTCGGTCAGAATTACAGGGTCATATCTATCAGCTCCTGTGTTAGTTTTTGTAGCACCAATAAATGTAACCTCTTTAGCTCCCTTTTTAATATAAATACAACCGCACGCTTTTATACAAGCGTCAACGTAATTTGCGTCAAAAGTAAGTGTTCCCCCTTCTATAATGAGTTTGGACCAGTTATCTGTACTAGTCGCAAATGATAGGACGGATCCATCGTTATCAGTTTCTGGTGGCTTCACTGTCAATGAACCACTTCCTTGTATGATCAATGTGACGCCCTCATGCAGTGCCAATTTTTCAAGCGTTGAACTTCCATTTAAGACCATTGTATAGGTTGTTGTAAACACTTCCGCGCTCTGCCCTTGGTCGTTACCTTGATTGACCTTTGGCATAAAAGTCAGAGTGCCCCCAATTGCCGCACCATTTAATGTAATTGTTTGATTAGTCGAATATTCTACGTTGTCAATGTCAATCTGCTGCCCATCAACATAAATCCCGTCTGAACTAACCAGATACTCAGCTGCTCTACTCTTTATTCCGCAAGTCAGAAATATAGATAATGCAAACAAAAGAGCTACCTTTATTCCGGATGTTCCTATCATAGTTTGTGTTTTTTCCATAATTCCCTCCTATTTTTATACATCGCGAGTCGGTTAAAAACACTTTCTATGACATAGATTATATCACTATGAATAAGGATTATACATATTAATTTTTTGGTTTTCGGAGCCGGAAGAGATATTCCGTGATTTACCTGCAATTTATCTTTAAAAGCTTAAAATTTCGGTATTCCGGATTCCGACATTCAGCATTTAATAGCAAAAAGTAAAATAAAATAATTTTAATGTAAAATTTAATTGCATTACGTTATCAAAGTTCTATTATACAATTATCAGCTGATTATATTTCTGAGCATTCATGAAATCTGAATACTCTGTCAGAGGACAATATATGCTCTGTTAGAGGTAGTAACTTAATAGATTTTAGGAAGCCACATTACAGAAGGCTTATTTTGCGTGGAGTGAATTGCCTGATCTATTAAAAATACAAGCCGAAAGACTCTTCAATCCGGTATGTAATGAACAAAACTTGCATAAAGAGAATCAATTGAATTTCCACAGTTGCTACCGGGACGCGACTTAGTTCAATTAGATAAAAAATGACATGAAGCCCGAACAAAAGGGTGGATTACAATACACTGTAATCTGCTTTTTGTTCGGGCTTACACCGTTTGTTTACGAATTAATATCTTTTAATCTATATATTTTAATCCAAAGTAATCCATATATGTTTTAAATCGATCTTGACAAGAAAGAATCGTATCTGTAAGATACCCCTTTTCATTATTCCATTCCTTTAAGCCCCTATAATAGAATTCCTTAATATCATCTTCTACTATAAAAGGTGTAATTCCATTTCTAAGGCATTCTTTAAACATGATAAGTCGGCCGACTCTACCATTTCCATCTTGAAAGGGATGAATTCTCTCGAATTTGTAATGAAAATCTATGATATCTTCTAATGATTTTACTTTTTCTCTGTTGTATATGCGGATTAATTCTTTTATAGAAGCCGAAACATTTTCAGGTGCAGTTGTCTCTATTCCACCGACTTCATTTGCAAATCTCTTATAATCTCCAACTGCGAACCACGGTTTTCTACTATCAGACGTACCAGATTTAAGAACAAGGTGAAGCTGCTTTATAAACGTTTCGCTCAGAATATAATTTGCCTGATCTATGACTAGATCGATACATCTAAAGTGATTAACCGTTTCCATAATATCATCCACATTAACGGCATCTTTTTTTACACCAATTGTGTTTGTTTCAAAAATATACCTTGTTTCATCATGGGTAAGTCTACTTCCCTCCATATGATTTGAATTATATGTAAGTTCAATTTGGACTTTATGATATATTCCTCCTGTAATACCGGATTCTTTTTCCATCTTTAAACGCTTCAAAAGATCTGTTGGTACTTTGCCAGCTCTCTGCTTTCTTACAGGCTTTTCTGCATCTATTGGAATTGCCCATGATCCGCTTTGCATGACAGCTCCAGGAATTCTGCCTTCACTGCAATAGTTTCTTACGCTTCTCTCTGAGATTTTCCATTTTTTTGCAGCATTTGCAACATCCATATAAATCATAACCTTCTCCATCTCAATAAATACTGAATACTAATTTACTGTATGGAATAATTATACCACATTTGGCAATATAAATCTGATTTTTAAGCAATGTTTTTAGCTTATATTTTGCCGAACCAATAAAATGCTTATCTTTGATGAAAAGATAAAACCCTGATTGAACGACAAACGCGCCATGCGCAGATTTTAGTGAATCGGCGCCGGGAGCTTATCCGCATATGGTTATGTTTACCCAGGCATTTTTTGTAGGGAGCACGCAATCTTACATTTTTACTTATTGTGCGTGTCTGCACTCATTCAGCTTACACGCATATAGTTCATTTACTGCCCTATACGTGTAACACTTTTTCACCTGCTACACGCATATAGCTATTTCTCTATTCC
>JAILEJ010000433.1 GCA_024688095.1 Butyrivibrio sp. | reverse complement strand
CCCACGAAGTACATCGCCTACAAATCCAGCTACAACCTTACGTGTCTCTTCCTTATCTACATCTTTCTTCTCAAGAGTTCCATCAATCTGAGTATGTCCTGAAGGATTAGGAGCTGCCTTGTCTGCCAGATTATCCCAGTGTTCTGCAATCTTACCGTCTTCATCGAATCTGAAAACATCGAATCCGACCTGCTCTCCTGCTCCTGCAAAATTATATACTGTCTGAAGGAAAACCTTATCTCCATCCTCATAAGCTCTGATGTTGTTTACTGTGGTCTTAACCGGTGCTGATGCAAGGTAAGCAACACTTCCTACAAATGCTTCTGCGCCAGTGCCATATGCCAGGTTGTGCTGAATGTATCCCGGTGACAGAAGTTCCTTTGCCTTCTCTGTATCACCTGTTGCAAATGTGTTAATGAGTGCTAATGCTTTTTCCTTATTAGTCATGATTGAATCCTCCTAAAAATTTTTTGAATTTGTTGTTGTAACCGTTATGGTTTCATCTGATGACGCAAATATATCACCTCTTTGATGTAATGTCAATAGTTACATCAAAACTTTTTCAAAAATTTTTCTCACATCAAAAAAGCCTGCGAACATCAGGTATTCTCCTAATGTCCACAGGCAAAGTCCATTCTGAATCAGTTATTTTCACTTTTTATATTGCGATTTATCTATTCTTTATAAACTCTTCCAATTGTGCTGCTCGTTCAATTCTTCCAAGCTTTCTATAAGCCTCTGCTTCATATGAAAGTTTCAATACTGGAATCTGATAGCCATTCCAATTTACATAATCTAATAATCTCACAAGTGGAATAATATCTTCCCACTCACCATTATTCTTCTTTTGGATATCGCCCATCACTTCTACTTCCATACCATCAACTATGAACTTTCCAAAATGAGATCTAATGGTTTTATTGCCATAAAACTTCACTGGCTGAATAACATAGTCCGCTAGTAGTTCGTCTAGCAAATACGCTGTAGATTCATCAGCTTGAATATCCATATCATGTGGTTCAACATCCATCCCCTGTATAGCAAATGATGTACTTCCTGTAAGTCCCCAGCAAGTTTTTTCTTTTGAGTTTTGCAGTAGATTATATATTTTTGTTAGTACTTTTATATGTTTGTCTTTAAGCATCTGTCCACCAACTGCAATTTGTTATTCTAAATTATACCGCAAGATAAATTTTACAAACTATATAGTTTTAAAATAAATTTATAATTCATCTTCAAAGAAATCGCTGTCTATACGCTTCACTTCATAGGTGTGTTCTGTAGAGACACCTACATTATGTCGGATCATTAACTTCATCAATGCGTCACCGTCTACTAAGACTACTTTTGTTCCAAGAAGATTTCCTGCATATTCTATTGCATCTGCAGAGTATTTTGCAGTAGTAATGAATAATCCCTTTTGAGCCTGTTTTCCAGTTAGAGCTCCTACAAACTTTTGGATTTCTGGTCTTCCTACAGTTTGTGTTAAAGCCCACTGCTTTGCTTGAATATAGATATTATCAAATCCGAGCTTATCTTCTTTGATGATTCCATCGATACCACCATCGTTAGAAAGCTGTGTTACTTTTCCAGCATCGTCAATTCCACTGCCATATCCCATAGCAAGGAGCAGACGTACTACAAGCTTTTCAAATTGCCCTGGAGAAAGCTTCATCACTTCGTCCATCAGCTGGCTTGAAAGTGATGAATTTACTTGATTGAATGCATCATCCAAGATCTCTTGAGGGGATTTTTCCTCTTCTGTTGCTTCAATAGTTTCATTTGAAGATGAATTGCTATTAGCCGTATGGAATGACTTGAACGATTCATATTTTTCAAGATATTTCAGATCGATTATTTCTCCTGAAGCGAGTGCTTTTTTACCTTCGTCTGTTATTC
The DNA here is from genome assembly GCA_024688095.1 of Butyrivibrio sp. Lineage (GTDB taxonomy): Bacteria > Bacillota > Clostridia > Lachnospirales > Lachnospiraceae > Butyrivibrio. The sequence goes on along the minus strand of JAILEJ010000433.1, from coordinate 519 downwards.
TATACTTTGCTCTTGATGGAGTTTCTACAAGACCTGCTTTATCAAGATATGTCTTAGCCCATCCAACCCTGTCATAAAAGTAGGTAATTCTTCCACTTGGAAGCATTACAGATACATCTTCGTCGGATAGATTCATTTTATTTTTGATATATTCCCTTACTTCCTTTGGAGTATGTATATCACCATCAGATACAGCTTCAAGGAATGGGCGGAAAAACTCAAAAAATTTTGGAAGAGCCATAATGATTACTCCTTTGTAAGTTCTTGATACATCTTCATCAATGCTGCTACGCAGTCAGCTTCAGAAGTATCTTTAATTGAAAAACCATATGCCTGCATAACCGCTTTATCATTGGCAGTATGAGCTTTTTGTAATTCTGGTGGCATTGTGAGTGGATCATACAAATCTGCCAGGCTGCTATTTGGATATAGATTTCGTGCATTTAAAATATCCTGTGCAGTTGCTTCGATTTTTTTCTGCTGTTCCGCTGTAGGTGTAGGCCATGGAAAATTATTATA
>JAILEJ010000439.1 GCA_024688095.1 Butyrivibrio sp. | reverse complement strand
TTGTTGGTGCAGTATTAGCATAAGTACTTGATGTATTTGTCTTAGTATAGCTCTGTGATGCATCTGCCTTAATTACTGAAGAATCAACATTACTATATTTTGTATATTCAGGAGTCTTTGATAATTTGATATTCTTGTTATTCTTAACAGTCTTATACTTAAATGTTACAGATGACTCAGAAATACCATTAACTGTATCGAGTGTATCTCCATCACCATTTAAATCAACCTTATGAGTTTCTTTTGTTGTCTCTTTTGTCCAGTTATAAGTTCTTGTTTCATCAGCTGTGTCAAAATTGTAGTCTGAATAGTCTGAATCCTCTGTAAATGCAGTCTTACTAACATCAAGTGTTCCTACCTGAATTCTTACAAGCTTGAAGTTATCATTAACCTTAACTTTTAATTTACCTTTTTTCTTAGTTGTGTAATTGTAGAATGCATTTGCATCCTTGTTGTAATAGATATATTTAGAATCTGTTGTACCAATTTTAGAGCTCTGGATAAGTGACTTACCTGCAAAAGTTACACTTTCAAAAGGACTCTCATCTCTAGAAACTACTGTAATCTTTGCTGAACCAGTCTTAACATTATCCTTATTATAAATATCGAAACTTACTACAGATTTTCCTGTCTTATTTCCATATACTCTAAGGTTAATTTTTGCATATGACTTATTTACTTTAACTTCGTCATTTGCAACATAAACTCTGTCAACTTCATCAACTTCATATGGATCATATACTTCATATGGATCATAATAGTAATTTCCATTATCTGTGTAAATACTATAATTATCAGTTGTTGTATGAACATCTTTTGAGCCGATTTTTGCCTTTACTACCTTCTTTTTAGAAGACTTAAGATTTTTAATCTGTGTATTTCCTTCTGCAAGATAAATAGTTATATCAGAATAATTTCCCTTCTGAACAGATGCCTTTTTAGGTATAGCATATTCGCTTGTTCCATTTGTAAGAGCAGAACGACTTGTACTTACATTTCCTGTAACATTGTCCTTATATTCTTTATATCTAAGTGTATATGAATAATTCTTTGTGCTTTTGACATAACCACCAGTAATACTATATCCATCTGCTTTATATTTAAAATATACTGTTATGCCATTATCAGAATCGTATGCATCTAAATCATAATCATACTGAGTTCCATCTACAAGTATTCCAGCTGTTTTAAGCTGATTATATACATCAAGCTCTGATGTACCTGTATAAGTAGCCACTTCCTTGGTATAAGTGTCAATTATATCCTCTGACAGTATATAATAGTCATCACGCACTGCTGCATTTGATGTTGATGCTGGCGCTGCTGCGAACGTAGCAGCCATTGAGATTGTTAGAAGCATAGCTCCAAGTTTCTTTGCATTCATTCTGAATTCCTCCATTCATAATTTGTGTTTCCCTCGGCCTGAATTCCTCATTTTTTTCAGGGCAAGTCTCATTGTACACTATCAAATATCATAATTCCATATCATTTTTATTAATTCATGTGTTTTTATGATTATTTTATGAGTCTAAATTTCTGTTCACACTTTTTTCACAAAAAAGGACAGATATATTTACTCCGTTTTTATCAATTATGTCCAATTCAAATCTGCTTACATTTATTTTCATCTATTTTTATTGTTTATATTTACATTATTCATTGCGATTGTACTAATTCATCTTATAAAAATCTTAATAATTATCTTAATAAATGACTCTTTAATTATAAAAAACTACTATATTCCAATATGTGTATTTACAAAGATTATTTAAATTGCCATACATCATATGTTTGATTAAACATTACAAAGTTCTATAATATAGTTAAAAGAGATTTCTTTAATCTTATTTTTTTATTCTGAGGATTCAGATTATCTTGAAAAATTTTTTTAGCTAAAGAGGGGAAATATGATAAACAAATTCAAAAGAAATGAAAAAGGTTTTACACTTATTGAACTTATTGTCGTACTTGTTATCCTGGCTGTTTTAATGGCAGTGCTGATTCCGGTACTTCTTGGCTGGATTGATAAAGCAAAAGATTCGCAGGACAGGGTTATGGCAGAAAATTACAGAAAGGCTGCTCAGTCTGTTTTAACAGAATTATATTCTGAGGAATTACAGCCCAATATTGAACATAGGGGATATACAGATAATAGCAAGAGTTTCTCCTGGTATAACGATTATAGATTTACTCGTTTCGGAGAATATGTTTCAGAAGATCTTAGAACTTCGGGTCCATCAACTCTTATGATAAGAGTAGGACACTATCCAACTTATAAAGACAGTGATATTCACAAAGCTTATACCTGCTATGGAATCGTTTACCAAAGAACTTCTACATCCAAGCCTGTTATTCTTGAAGGCGATCAGTTCTATGATTACTATCCATATCCAGGTGGGGACTATTCTAAGTCAGTTGATGGCTCAACTGTTATAACAACTTATTCCATCAGATGTGATGGTTCTCCCCAGAATTCATATAATATTGTAAAAAATGCACTCAGTAATTGATAAATGATGCACTGAGTAATTAGTAAATAATTGATGCACTCAAAATCAATTATTTTTGTTCGTTCCAAATTCCCAAAATGCTACTGCACTTGCTGCAGCTACATTGAGGGAATCCACACCGTGGGACATTGGAATCATTACAGTATAGTCACTTGCTGCGATAGTTTCATCGCAGAGGCCTTCGCCTTCCGTTCCCATTATAATTGCAAGTTTTTCTTCATTTGCAAGTCTTTCATCCTTAATAGAAATGGCATTTTCATCAAGCGCCATGGCTGCCGTTTTAAATCCCATCTTATGTAACTTATTCATACCATTTTTATACCATGGTCCATCCTTTTTAGAAAAAAATGTCCATGGAATCTGGAAAACAGTTCCCATACTCACTCTTGCCGAGCGTCTATAAAGCGGATCGCTGCAGGCCGGTGACAAAATAACCGCATCCATATTAAGAGCTGCTGCAGATCTAAAAATTGCTCCAACATTTGTAGGGTTTACAACATCTTCAAGTATAACTATTCTCTTTGCACCGTTACATATGCTCTCGACAGTGGGGTACTCTTTTCTTTTCATTGCACACAGAACTCCCCTTGTAAGTTTAAAGCCTGTGATGTTTTCAAGAACATTAATCTCGCCAATGTAAATTGGAATATCGGTATATTTTTCTATAAAAAATTTTGCTTCTTTCTCCGCAGTCTTTTCCTCAATCAGAAATGAAATCGGCTCATATCCGGAATCCAAGGCTCTTATAATTACATTTGGACTTTCAGCGATAAAGATGCCCAGCTCCGGTTCATTTATATGAAGGAGCTGAGCTTCGTTTCGGTTTGAATAAATATTTAGTTCCGGACTATTTAAATCTTTAATATTTATAATCATCTTTCTAAATCTTATGCAGAAATATTTATATTTCTATTTATTTGGTTTTAGTTTCTTCTTATTATAAAAATATTTATATAAAAAAAATTATATTTTTTACTAAAATTTAATACTTATTATATTAAAAGTTTTAAAATGTAACTGTCTTAGGTGCATCTGTAAATGAAGAAAATGTTGCAGTTGCATTTTCAAAATAGAGCACTTCAGTATTATCATCTTCTGCAGAATACATATTCTTAAGTGATGGATATGAATCAAGCATATGTGCCTTTGCTTCTACTCTGTCATCTCTTACAAGTGAGCCTGCTACTCTGAGCCATTTGCCATCCTTGAATGCACAAAGCTCTACCTTTGGATTTGCCTGTATCTGCTTTGATACTTCTTTT
>JAILEJ010000409.1 GCA_024688095.1 Butyrivibrio sp. | reverse complement strand
CTCCAACACGTCACCATTTTTTATAAGAAAAATATTTTCCTCGGGGATTCCAATGCTTATAGCAAGCTTTGCAGCAGCTTTTCTATAGCGAAATTCTCCATGAGAAGGAATCAGGTATTTGGGGCTTAGAAGTGTATAAATCAGTCTTAGTTCTTCTGCGCATGCATGTCCGGTTGCATGTATGTCCTGAAATACAATTGTTGCACCTTGTTCCTCAAGATCATTTAATATTTTGGAAAAAGACTTTTCACTTCCATGTATGGCTATTGAACTAAATAAAATTACATCATTTTGGCAAAGCTTTATTAATGGATGTTTGCCTGATGCAATGTCCATAAGACATGTTATTGGTTCGCCATGATTTCCTGTTGTAACAAATACCAGCTCATTATCTTTAAATTTGCTTATTTCATCAGTGCTTATCAATATATCTTGAGGTATATGAAGGTAACCAAGTTTTTCTGCCTCAGAAAAAATAGACAGCATCGTTTCACCCTGGAGAATTACTTTTCGTCCATATTTGTATGCAAGGGATATGATCTGTTGTACGCGGTCCATGTTTGAAGCAAAGGTAGCAATAATAAGACGGTTATCTTTATATTTGTTATAAAGCATGTCGAGCTGTACATTTACGTCAGCTTCAGAAGGAGAAAATCCTTCCCGTAATGCGTTTGTACTGTCAGATAGAAGTGCGAGGATTCCCTTTGATCCAAGAGAGGAAATACGCCTTAAATCAATTGAATCTCCTGTTATTGGACTAAGGTCAATCTTAAAATCTCCAGTATGAAATATTATACCCTTCGGGGTATATATCGCAAGCATGGCAGCATCTGGGATACTGTGATTTGCTCTGATAAATTCTATTTTAAAATCCCCAAGAACAATTGTATTTCCAAGTTTTATAACCTTTGTTTTTGCTTTTTTTATTGCCATATCAGAAATTTTCTTTTCTGTAAGGGCAATTGTAAGAGGAGTACCATAAACAGGAACATTTAACTGCCTAAGAATAAAAGGGATTGCTCCAATATGGTCTTCATGACCATGTGTAAGTACTATTCCCTTAACTTTTTCTTTATTATTTAAAAGATAGCTTATATCAGGAATTACAGTATCTATTCCGGGCATATTATTAGGAGGAAAAGAAGTACCGCAGTCAATAACAACAATAGTATTTTGATATTCTATTATTGTCATATTCATTCCGATTTTATCAAATCCTCCAAGAGGAATAATTTTAACTTTATTCGACATAAATAAATCCCTTCGGTTTTAATATATGTAAATTAATGTATTTAATCGCATTAGGAACTTTTGTCCCTGTTATCATAATAATAACATAGTAAATATGACTAGTGTTTGTAATTTAAGTGATCATTACAAAAGATATATGAGCAGCTTAAAAAATTATTAAAAAATATATGCTTGCAATATACCCCTTGGGGGTATATTATCTTTTTTATAAGAAGATACCCCCTAGGGGTATAAAAGATTTTGTATTATCAGGTAGAAGAGGGTTTTATGGCAGAAAATAGATGTTGTGATGAAGAGTTTGAAATGCATATGTCAGATAGACATAAGAAGAGATCTGAAAAAGAAATGAAAGATCTTATTAACAGACTTAGCAGGATAGAAGGTCAGATAAGAGGAATTAAAGGAATGATAGAAAAGGATGCTTATTGTCCTGATATCCTTGTACAGGTTGCTGCAACAAGGTGTGCACTAAACAGTTTCACTAAAGTTCTTTTGGGAAATCATATTAAGAGCTGTGTAGCTACTGATATTAAAAATGGTGATGATGAAGCTGTAGATGAGCTTGTTGAATTATTACAAAAGCTTATGAAGTAATATTTGTTAATAAGTATCTTTTTGAAGGAAAGGCGTAGACATGGAACAATTTGCTGTTACTGGTATGAGCTGTGCTGCATGCCAGGCAAGAGTTGAAAAGGCGGTATCGAAGGTAGAAGGAGTATCTTCCTGTTCGGTAAGTCTTCTTACAAATTCGATGGGTGTAGAGGGAAGTGCAAATGCTTCTGAAATTATAAAAGCAGTTCAGGATGCAGGATATGGTGCTTCACCAATGGCAAAGGCAAATGATAAAAAATCTGCAAATGACAGGCTTTTGGCAGAAGAGGAAGCTTTAAAAGACAAAGAAACTCCTGTACTAAAAAAGAGATTACTTACATCATTAGGATTTCTGATCGTACTCATGTATTTTTCTATGGGACATATGATGTTTGGATTTCCTGTACCGGCTTTTTTTGAAAATAATCATGTAGCTATGGGCTTATTACAATTACTTCTTGCTGTTACCGTAATGATTATAAATCAAAAGTTTTTTATAAGTGGTTTCAAAGGATTGCTGCACAGGTCTCCTAATATGGATACACTTGTTGCACTTGGATCCGGTGCTGCATTTGCATATAGCACTTTTGCTCTTTTTCTTATGAGTGATGCTGCATATAAGGGTGATAGTGTAACTACCATGAATTATATGAATGAGTTCTATTTTGAATCGGCAGCAATGATTCTGACGCTTATAACAGTTGGAAAGATGCTTGAAGCAAGGGCGAAGGGTAAGACGACAGATGCTCTGAAAGGTCTTATGAAGCTTGCTCCAAAAACAGCAGTTGTTGTAAGAAACGGACTTGAAGAAGAAATTGCAATAGATGACGTAAGGATTGGTGATACTTTTATTGTAAAGCCAGGCGAGAATATTCCTGTTGATGGAATTATCATTGAGGGAAACAGTGCAATTAATGAATCAGCCCTTACAGGAGAAAGTATTCCTGTTGATAAGAAAGAAGGAGACAATGTAAGTGCTGCAACAATAAATCAGTCAGGTTTTATTAAATGTCAGGCGACAAGAGTTGGTGAAGATACAACTCTTTCTCAGATAATACAGATGGTTAGTGATGCAGCTGCTACAAAGGCTCCAATTGCAAAGATAGCAGATAAGGTTTCTGGTATATTTGTTCCTGCAGTTATACTGATAGCTTTTATTACTTTTGTTATATGGATGCTTGTAGG
>JAILEJ010000363.1 GCA_024688095.1 Butyrivibrio sp. | reverse complement strand
GAAAAAGATTTAGTATTTTACAAGGTTAATGAAGCTAATAAGAAAGTAATAATATATGCTGTTTTTGATCAAAGACAGGATTATCTTAGTATTATAAAAGGATTAGTTTAATTATTTGATTATGCCGGGGTTAACGCCCCGGTTATTTTTTTGCGAAAATATTAAAAAAAATATAGACATAGTACATGTAAAATAAATATAAATGTAACAACAATTAAATATATGTTTAATTAAATCATTGGAAGGATTTGATTAAAAGCGATTGATCAATCAAAAAAAGAAGAGAGGAGAGAATGGTAATTAAATATTTATTATCATCAAAGGTTTATTATGAGAAGATTAAAAAAAATAGTAACATTTTCATTAGCATTTTTATTAGCATTTGAGCCTGTTAGTGCTTCTAATGTAAATGCTAAAGCTGAGATTCTTCCAGTAGGCGAAGAATTAAGTAATGAAGGCGTATTGCCTGTTGTAAACGTCCTTAAGGTAAATAAAAAGAAGAAGGCAATGAGAATATCTGCTAAAAGAATTTCTATGACAACAAAAAGTAGAAAGAGAATTAGGGTTTTAAATCCTACAACAAAGGTTAAGTGGTCTATTTCATCCCGTAAGATTGCAAGCATTAAACAGGGAGGAAGTAAAAGATCAATTTGTACAATTATTAGTAAGGGTAAGGCTGGCAAGGTAAAATTAACAGCAAAGGTTGGAAAGAGACGTTTTAAATGTACTGTTACAATTAGAAAAAAGAAGAGTAACACAACACCAGAAGCTTCTGCTTCACCGGTAGTTAATCCGACAGTAGCACCAACACAGAATCCGGAAGTTACTTCAACTGTGGCACCATCAGTAAAGCCGGTAGTTACTCCAACTGTGGCACCAACAGTAAAACCAACAGTAAAACCAACAGTAAAGCCGACAGTAAAACCAACAGTAACACCAACTGTAAAGCCGACAGTAAAACCAACAGTAACACCAACGGTAAAGCCAACTGTAACACCAACGGTAAAACCAACTGTAACACCAACTGTAACTCCGTCACAAAATCCTACATTAGTAAATCAAGAAAAAGCAGCAGCTTATATTAAAGCAAATGGTGAAAAAAAAGTAAACGCTAATAATGAAGTTACGTATATAATTATGGATGACTCCTATAATAGTAATACATTATTTATTGCTGTTTATAACGAAACAAATAAAACTATAAGCTTGGGTAGAGCAGATGCTACTTCAGATGGAAATGCTATGGGTCTTGGAATGATAGATTTTAAGGTTGGAGGTTCAGTATGTACCTTGAATTATACTTTCCAAGTACAAAACGACTCAATGGAGGGATTTACTATATGTACTATGAGTAGTTTTGGAGGAAACAGTTCTAAATATAAATGGTACTATGTTAATGTTCCAACAGAGCTTCAAGAGAAATTTTTTGGTATTGCAACTGCAAATATTGATTCAGCATACTTGTGGGCTAATGTTTTCTTGAGTAATATAGGGTTGAATATGAAGTCTTTAGGATTTGACAGTTAATTTAAATTATATAATTATCGTCGGTAAACATTTATAAATAAAATAATATATTATATTATAGCCATCTGTTCCCTAATTTGCTCCATGCATTTAGCGGATCAGGTGGCTTTTTTTATTTAATTATAATAAGCTTTATAAACCCAATATCTTGTTGATGTGAAACATTTTCACTACAAGGTATTGACATATTAGAATTTATCGTCTATAATAAAAGTGCAGAAAGGAAAAGAGCCCCTGCAGAATCTTAGTTCTAAGATCTAAAACTTCTAAAGTTTATAAATTCGAATTTAATTCAAAACATAAAACCCAAAGTTAAAAAATGCAGTCAAAAAAGTTATCAAAGCAAATTCTAAAAAAATCTAAAAAATTCTAAAAAATCCAAAAATAAAAATCTAAAAATTCTAAATTTCAAAACAACCACCCTTAAAAAATTTAAACATTAACTAAGTAAAAAAACGAACTTAAAAACTTAAATTTTTGAACTGTTAAAACAGTGGAAAAGGAGTTAACGATGAAAGATAGAATGGATAATACAAACACAAACACAAATACAAAAAATGATGAAATCTTAACTAGAGAAGATAGAGAAATGTTCAGTAAAATTAATAGCTTTATGGACTTAAGTAATAAAATAAAAAGCTGGGTAGACAATACCTCAATCATAGATTTTCACAATGAAATAAAAGAAGTAATCAAGGGTCAGGACGGATTAATTAATGTTATCATGTTAATTCACGATTACATGACAGGGATAGCAAATGACGAAATTATTAAGAACAACATTCTTATAGCAGCACCTTCAGGATGCGGAAAGACAGCAACATTTAGAGCCTTGAGAGATTACTTTAGTAGGTTGGATATTGACATTCCAATCTGCCAGGTAGATATGAGTAATATAACAGAAGAAGGTTATAAGGGAGCAGACACAGTATCAATAGTTGAAGGACTTACGGTTCATGAAGGAGCTTATGGAGGAGTAGGAATAGTTTTCTTAGATGAATTTGATAAAAAGCTGATACCTTCCATCGGTAGCGGAATCGATGTAAATAAGGCGGTTCAGTCACAGATTTTGACACTTATCGAAGGAAGAGTAATGAGAGCATATGGAGTAACCATAGATACTAACAACACACTCTTTATCGCCATGGGATCCTTTGACAGCTGCAGAAAAACTAAAAAGGTAGAAAAGCATATGGGATTTGGAACTGAACTTGCTGATGAGATAAATCACTACGAAGATATAACTCGCGAAGACATGATAAGAATGGGAGCTATAGAAGAGCTTCTCGGAAGATTCACAATGATAATAAATTACCATGAACTTTCAGATGAAAGCCTTGATGAAATAATAAAACACTACGTAATAAAGTGCATGAACAGCATGAGGGTTGGGATTACAAAGGCAAATCTCTACGATAGGGAGATTAAGAAAAAGGCCAACGGTCCTTACGGTTGCAGGATTATTAAGAACTTAATCTACGAAGATATCACAAATATAAGAATTGAACTGCTGACAAATCCAAAGGAAGAAAGATGGGTAACCCGCCCTAATAACATGGTTGCCTATATGAACAAGGAAGGTACCCTGGGAATTCTTATGACTGAAGAAGAAGCTAAAAAATACCGCAAGTAGGTGCAAAACCTCATCTAAATCATTCCTTGGAATTATTCTTTGCCGAAGACTTGGTTGAAGCCTTGGATGATCGCTTTGTAGAGGTCTTAGAAGTTGATTTGGAATTCTCCTCTTCAGAGAACAAAACCCATTTTTTTAAAATCATATTAATGTACTGAGAAAAGTTTCTGTCATCCTCTTCAGCCATACGTCTTATGGCATTTGCAACTTCTGGATCAAGGGTAATACTGTATTTTTCTTTTAATTCCTTCATACGGTGTTCCTCCTGGTTCGTTAAAATATAGCAAATAGTAATTCATCTGGTTAAAACAAACTATTTATTTTACATTATATTTTAAAAAATACAAAAAAGCATAAAGTAGGATAAAGTACTACAAAATAGTATTGTAAAATGGTGGTGTGAAATGGATTGTAAAATAGAATAAAAAAATGTACTTCCTCACTGTTTTGTTGACACTTAGGGGTGTAAAGAATATAATATCCATTAGATTTGCGTAAGAGTTTTGACATAATAAAAGTATGTAAATGTAATTGTGTTTAGCAGGTAAATATACAGGAATATAATTACTAAAATAAAAGGAATTAAGGAATTAAATAAATGAAAAAGCGATTATTTACATCAGTTCAAATGATTCCAATAAGCTTTTTCGTAGCTATTATGGTGGGTGCTTTGTTTTTAATGCTACCATTCTCGTCAGCCAGTGGCAAGTGGACACCATTTGTGGATGCGCTGTTTTCAGCGGCAACATCCATCTGCGTTACGGGGCTTACGGTGTGTGATACAGGTACCTACTGGAGTTTATTTGGACAGATTGTTATACTGATACTTATTCAGCTTGGTGGACTTGGAATAATAACTGTGGCTTCTATGTTTATGTTAACTACACAGAAAAAATTCACTCTGGCTGATAGAATGATGGTGGCAGATGCCTTGAATCTTGGTAAAACCACAGGTGTTTTAAGGTTTATGATAAGTCTGTTTAAAGGAACCTTTGCGGTAGAACTTTTTGGTGCATTGGTTTATGCCACTGTATTTATTCCAAAATACGGCGTTGCAAGGGGTATATGGGTTTCTATATTCAATGCAGTTTCAGCCTTTTGTAATGCGGGAATGGATATAATGTGCTGTGATAGTATGGTTGGAGTTAGAGACAACCCATTAGTTATGGGAGTTACCATGGCACTTATTATTATGGGTGGACTTGGTTATGTTGTTTGGTTTGACTTTTGTGATAAGTTGAAAAATGGAGTGATAAAGAAATTCTCACCTGTTCAGATTTTTAAAAGATTTAATGAGCATACCAAGCTTGTTATCTGTCTCACTTTATTTTTACTTTTTGCAGGTACTATTATTATATTTGCAGCGGAATTTAATAATCCTAAAACAATAGGAAAAATGGGGATTTTAGACAAGCTTGCTAATAGCTTTTTTGAATCAGTTACATTTAGAACTGCCGGCTTCTATTCATTTCCACAGGAGAGTATGACTGATATTTCCTGTATTGCGGCCTATATTCTGATGTTTATCGGAGGTTCGCCTATAGGTACTGCCGGTGGTGTTAA
>JAILEJ010000355.1 GCA_024688095.1 Butyrivibrio sp. | reverse complement strand
TTTTTGTAAGTTTTTTTGCTTGAGGTCTTAATTGTTACAGTAGCCTTTGATGAAATGTTTTTAAATGCCTGTTTCCCGATTTTGCTTATTGAAGGATTTTTAATAGTTATTTTTGAAAGCTTTTTGCATCCTTTAAAGGCAGAAGCTTTGATCTCTGTAACATTTTTATCAATGGTTATTTTTGAAAGCTTTTTACATCCTGAAAAAGCTTTTTTTCCTATAGATGTAATTTTATATTCACTATTTCCGATAGTAACAGTTGCGCCAAGTGAGATGCTTTTAATCTTTTGGCTTGAAGGAGCTGTGAATTCAACTGAATCTGTTCCTGATACAGTATATTTGTTACCTGCCGAATCTGATACTTCTTCACCAATACTAACAGTATCTGCAAAAGCAAAGGTACTAAAGTGAGTAATTGTGAAAGAAATAGTACCATCACTGTTGAATCTTGGGTGAATGAGATCGTAACCATTATCTGAATGGTGGAAGTGAAGTATTGTAAGGGTAATATCTTTGCTTAATCCTTCAGGTATAGGCATTGTAACCTCTACAGGCACAGCCAGATTTCCATCTTCTGATACACGTCCTGCATTAGAGAGATTCATATCAAATTGAAGTACATTTGTGTATAAATTGGTATTTATTGCTTTTTTGGAGCTTTCATCAGTATAACCAATGTTGAATGAGACAGAATCATTTGCATTAGCATTTAATCCGGCTCCAAGTATAGATACCTGAGATGAATCCACACCACTTACTGTAACGTTATTGGACACAGAGATTCCTGCTTTATTTGTATATGCATCTTCAAGTGAGGATAACTCACTTCTTGTTTCAGAATATGTCTGCATTGAAGGCACAGAAAACAGCAAATAAACTAAAGATATTCCTGTTGACATTACATTTTTCAAAATGTATAATTTCAAAGAAGTTGATAGGGGAGCTGGATAAATCCGGCTGAGAGGAGACTGATTTGTCTCGACCCATGAACCTGATTTGGATAATGCCAACGTAGGAATCGATAATATCTATGATAAGATGATGTTTATGTACCGATATACTGCAATGGCGTATATCGGTTTTTTTTAATTATTATTTCTTCAGATTTCCTATCAAATTATAAACCGAAATAAAAAAATAATAAAAGATGAGAGTGATGGCAGAGCTGTCATGAAGGGGCATACCACCTGTTCGGGTATGAAAATTCTTCATGATAACTCTGCTCTTTTTTTGGAAAAAATGGAGCAATGATTTCTAATGAAAAACAATAATCTTAAAATAACTACCCCGAAGAATTTGGGAGAAAGGACTAGTCTAATCAAAATGTTTATATGAGAGGACTAAATAAAGACACATGGTAAAGATTAATGGAGAGGAAGAAAATGTAGGTGGCATGACGGTTGAAGCCTATATTACTTCAAAAGGTTATGACAGGACACGAATTGCAGTGGAAATCAATATGGATATTCTGCCTAAATGTGAATATGGTTCAAGAATCCTGAAAGATGGAGATATGGTAGAAGTTGTCTCTTTTGTGGGAGGTGGCTGATGATTGCAAAGGAAGAGTTGGATAGGGCATTTGACAGCCGTTTCAGCAAGGAAATGCAGGAAAAACTTCGAAATGCAAGAGTTGCCGTTGCGGGTCTTGGAGGCCTTGGATCAAATATAGCAGTAGCACTGGCAAGATCAGGAGTGGGACATATGCTTTTGGTGGACTTTGACCGCGTAGATACTACAAATCTAAATCGACAGGCTTATGGGATATCACAGCTTGGAAAGCCCAAGACACAAGCCATTCTGGAAGTTCTTGCAGAGATAAATCCGTATCTTGATATCAGATGTAGTTTAACAAAGGTCACAGAAAAAAATGCAATAGAACTTTTTAAAGAATATCCTATTGTGTGTGAAGCCTTTGATAAGGCTGATCAGAAGGCTATGCTTATAAATACTCTGCTTGAAAAAACTTCGAATACGATAATTGTATCGGGGAATGGAATGGCAGGAGTTGGTAGCTGCAATGATATAAAGACGGTTCATAAGCTTGGAAGACTTTATATCTGCGGTGATGAAAAAACAGATATAGAAGAAGGCGTAGGATTGATGGCCCCGAGGGTTATGGTTACGGCTGGTCATCAGGCAAACCAGGTCATAAGACTCATATTGGGGCTTGAATAGGTATGATTATTTTTAAGATGAAAATCATTAAGCTATATATTAAAAAGTTTTGTAGGAAAAAGAGGAGATTAAATGATGAGTGATTATAAAGAAATGAGAAATGACAAATTAGTACTGGGAGGACATGAATTTAACAGCAGATTTATTCTTGGTTCTGGGAAATATAATATTAATCTTATAAAGGCTGCTGTAGAGCAGGGAGGAGCTGAAATTATTACTCTTGCAGTTCGCCGCGCAAACACAGCGCAGAAAGAAAACATACTTGATTTTATACCAAAGGGAGTCACACTTCTTCCAAATACTTCAGGAGCCCGTAATGCTGAGGAAGCTGTTCGCATAGCAAAGCTTAGCCGTGAAATGGGGTGCGGTGATTTTGTAAAGATTGAGATTATGAATGATACAAAGTATCTTCTTCCTGATAATTATGAGACTATTAAAGCTACGGAATTACTTGCAAAAGAAGGCTTTGTTGTACTTCCATATATGTATCCGGACTTAAATGTTGCAAGATCCTTAAGAGATTCAGGTGCGGCAGCTATCATGCCACTTGCTGCTCCAATAGGAAGTAATAGCGGACTTGAAACAAAAGCTTTTATCCAGATTCTTATTGATGAGATAGAGCTTCCTATTATTGTTGATGCCGGAATCGGACGTCCGTCTCAGGCTTGTGAAGCGATGGAAATGGGAGCCGCAGCCATTATGGCAAATACTGCAATAGCAACAGCAGGAGATGTTCCTGCTATGGCGGGGGCATTCAAAAAAGCAATCGAAGCGGGCCGGGCCGCATATCTTACTGGTATGGGACGAGTACTCACAAGAGGTGGAAGTGCATCTGATCCACTGACTGGATTTTTGAGATAAATTTTCATTAGATTACATATGAATTAAGCTTAAATAAGTGAGAAAGAAGACGGAATTATGAACGAAGAAAATCAGATTTATTTTGTAGATAGTGACAAGCTTCCTGAGGAAGCGCTAAATAGAAAACACAGACTTGAGCAGGATCCTTCATATAGAACGAATCATATGGAATATATGGAAGGCATGGAAATAGTCAAATCGGACATAAAGGATAAGGTTATTGAAGAAATGAATAATTATGATTATTCCATATATACAAGCGCAGATGTTATAAGGGCTCTTAGTCATAAAAACTGTTCTATTGAAGACTTCAAAGCTCTGCTTTCACCTGCTGCAGCTCCTTTTCTTGAGCAAATGGCAGAGAAAGCAACACTCCTTACAGAGCAGCATTTTGGTAACACTGTATATATTTTTACTCCTCTTTATATAGCGAATTACTGCCAGAATTATTGTGTTTATTGCGGATTTAATTGTTATAATAATATAAAACGAAAGAAGCTTACATTTGAAGAAATCGACCATGAAATGTCAGTTATTGCTAAAACCGGAATGGAAGAAATTCTTATGCTCACAGGTGAGAGCAGATATTATTCTAATATAGAATATATTGGACAGGCAGTAAAAATTGCCAAAAAATATTTTAGGAACATAGGCATAGAAATTTATCCTGTAAACGTTGATGAGTATAAATATCTGCATGAATGCGGAGTAGATTATGTAACAGTATTTCAGGAAACATATAACAGTGATAAGTATGAAACTTTACATTTACTTGGTCATAAAAGAGTATGGCCATATAGATTTGATGCACAGGAAAGAGCACTAATGGCTGGAATGCGAGGAGCAGGCTTTTCGGCACTTTTAGGATTGGATGATTTTCGTAAGGATGCTCTTGCCAGTGCTCTTCATGTCTATCACATCAACAGAAGATTTCCACATGCAGAACTTTCTCTTAGCTGCCCGCGTTTGCGTCCGATAGTTAATAATGAAAAGATAAATCCTCGTGATGTGGGAGAAAGAGAACTTTGCCAGGTACTGTGTGCTTACAGAATTTTTCTTCCATATGTAGGAATAACTGTATCCAGCAGGGAGTCTGCAGAGTTTAGGAATGGTATTGCAAGAATATGTGCAACTAAGGTTTCAGCCGGTGTTTCTACAGGTATTGGAGATCATGAGGAGAAGTATGACGATAGTGACGAAAATGGTCATATTGATGTAAGTCGGGAAGCTGGCATAGATGAAGCAGCAGGTGATGAGCAGTTTGAAATAAATGATAACCGTTCAATAGATAAAATGATGAATGATATGGAAAATGGTGGCCTGCAGCCGGTTCTTAATGATTACGTATACGTGTAAAAGGAGGCGCACAATGATAGTTTTATCGAAAGACGAGTCCATAGATGACCTTCTGAACCAGTCGGAAGTCCTTATATTACAATTTGGAACCAGAACTTGTGCACCATGCGTAGCAATAAAAGAAAAGATAGACTATTGGAATGCAGATTATAAAAATGTTATCTGTAGATATATTTCTATTGAAGATTACCCGGAAATTGCGGCAAAGCAGGGTGTTTTTAGTGCGCCAACGATACTTGTATTTGTTGAAGGAAAATTAACTATAAGAGAATCGGGTTATTTTAGCCTTGAAGATATTTTTCATAGAGTAGAAAGATATATACAGCTTTTGGAATGATAGTATGAATGTTTATTTTGCAAATATAATTAATTAGTGGGATTCTTTTTACATTGAAATTATAAATAATACTTATTTAAATTTTCTAGGAGAACATCCATAATATTTTTTAAAAGATTGTCTGAAACTGCTGCAGTCGTAGAAACCAAGGCTGTCAGCAATTTCAGAAACCGTCATATTAGTAGTCGTTAAAAGCTCCGCAGCTTTGTTCATGCGGAGTTTTTTTATGTTATTACTAAAGCTCGTTCCTGTTGCGCTTTCTATGATTCTTTGCATCTGTCTTTCACTATAGTTAAAAAATGTGGAAAGATGCGATAGTGTGATGGTGGTATAGTTCTTTTGCATATATTCAAGAATGAAAACTATATTATCGCTGAGGGCCATGCGGGACATGGATGGGATTTCGAGATCCTTTTCATGGAATCTTAAAAGCTCCACAAAGAACACAGATAAAAGAGCCGAAAGCATGGTTGTCTTGTATCGGCCACTATTTCTGATTTGATGGCGCCTTCTGTGATGTATATGAAGAGCGTCAAGGCACACTGGGAAAAGTTTTTGACAGATACAAGACTATCACAGCATTGGATATAAAGTGTTTGATAAGAAGAATCAGATAGTTATGACACAGGCTGCAGAAGCAATGCCCCTTTACTTTGGAATGGTTCCGGAAGACAGAAAGGAGGATGTGATTTGGCAGCTGAAGAGGCTTGTGCAAGATGCCGGATGCTTTAAGGCTGGAGAAGTTTCACAGCCCTATATAATTCAAACATTGTCAGCTATCGGTATGAATCAGCAGATATACGATATGATATTAAAGCCGGAACACCCAAGTTATTATGCGTTTGTTCTTGCAGGTGAGACAACTCTTGGTGAGTATTGGGAAGACAATCCAAGAAGCCATAATCACGACATGTTGGGACATATCATAGAGTGGTTTTACAATGGAATTGCAGGCATAAGGCCTTTAGAACCGGGATTTTCTAAGGTGGAGATAAAGCCTTTTATGCCTGAAGGAATGAATAAATTTGAGTGTAGCTACAAGTCTTCAAGGGGAGAGATAAAAGTTATTGGTAAAAGAGAGTGCGGTAAGGCTGTGTTTAACATAATGGTGCCTGATGGCGTGGAGATTGTAGAGTAAAGACTTTGTTGGTGACAGTTGAAAAGATATATTAGACCCTGCTAACAAAAAAGTGATATCATATAGATAGTGTAAGAAGATTTCTTAATATTTCCATAATTTGATGGAAAACAAATGTGTGATGCAATAATGGAGATAGAAACTATATGAAAGAATCAAAACTTGGTATTGTGGAAGATACTTTATATGTACCTATGCTTGGCAGAATTTATGCTAGTGAACATTGTAAAAATATTTTATATGATAAAAAAGCTTTAGAGTTGAAGAATGGTATGCCAAAAGGCTTAGTTGAAAACGATACGCAGACACAATATACCTATCTCGCTTCTGCTTCTCGTTCTGCAAATGTAGACAGATATATCAAAAACTTTATTGAACGTAAACCTAATGGAATCATTGTACAGATTGGTTGCGGTCTTGAAACAACATATTATAGAAATGATAATGGTAGGACACTGTGGTATGGTGTGGACCTTCCTCACGTTATAGAGTATCGTATAGGATTACTGCCAGAAAATGAGCGTGAAAAATATATTGCCGGTGATGCCTTTTCAAAAGAATGGATTGAAAAAATCCGTTTTGAACATCCTTCAAATCCACTTTTGGTTGTTGCAAGTGGTTTGTTCTATTATTTTGAAGAAGAAGCTGTACTAGGATTGATGAAGCTACTTATGAATTATGGAGACATTGAAATTTTGTTTGATACTGTTAATAAAAGCGGTATGATGATGATGAAGAAAAAGCATATGAAAACTGTAGGCCATGAAGATGCCAAGATGTTTTTCTATGTAGATTCTGCTACCCAATTAGCATCTAAAATTGATGGAAAGGTAAAAGTTTTGTCAGAAGAGATGTTCTATACACATATTAGCAAGGACGGACTTAAATTTTCTACAAAATTAAATATGGTATTATCTGATTGGCTGGGCATGGTTAAGATGATTCATCTTGAAGTAGCTCTAAAGGCTGTATGAGAAAAAGTGTATCCTGTTGTCAGTATTTGAGACAACAGGATACCTTAGTTTTATAAACTATATATTATTAAAAATTATTATTTAAGTAGGTATAACTATTAATAAAACTTTGTATTGGATCATTATTTACCCAGTTTTGGTGAGTCTCAACAACAACAGCTTCAACACCATTTGTTTTGGCGATTTCAACAAGGGTATCAAGATCCATATTACCATTACCAAGCTCTGTAGCATTTTCTTTTAATATTGGAGTCATATAAGGACCAGATGTCGTACATCCTCTATCATTTATGTGCCATAATTTCATTCTTGAACCAAGTTTTTTCATTAGAGCAGTTACATTTGCACCACCATCAGTCATCCAGTAAGAATCGAATTCAAAATTCACATATTTAGAGTCTGTTTGCTCAATAATTATGTCGTATGCAGTTTTATCTTCACTTACTTTCTGAAGTTCACAGTTATGGTTGTGATAAAGAAGCTGAATTCCTTCTTCTGAAAGTGCTTTTCCGGCTTCATTTAATCTTTTAGCAAGATTTTCAACTTCAGTAATATCTGAATAATCAAAACGGTACATTCCTGTAATTACTACTTTATCAGTACCGAAACTTTTTGCTTTTTGTGCAACTTCTGAAGGAGAGTTTTCAATTGCGTTTAGATCGGTATGGAGACTGATTACTTCTAATCCGCTTTCTTCAATTAGGGAGTTCCAGTCTAAATTACCACCATTACCTATTGGCATCCCTGAGAATTTACACATAAGTTTAACCATAAGAGATGCATCCTGTATCATAAAATCATTCAGTTCTATTCCGATATATCCGGCCTCTTTTATGTTGAGGAGAACTTGAAGAGCATCATCATAGTTGTTACACAAAGAACCGATCATTATTTGCTGAACACCGGTTTTGACAGATAATGAATCAGATTTAGAGGTTGTGTTGTCTGAATTTATTACATGGTTTTTAAGTATTTTGTTTGTATTAGATATTTCTTTCACCTTCATTATGCAAATAAAAAGTATCAATATAAAAAATATGATTAGAATAGCAATTATAATTTTTTGGAACATATTATTAAATTTTATCATTCGTATCTCCTTTTTGTTATAATATAATCAACAAATGTTGAAATAACAACCGACAAATTTTGATGATTTGTTGATTTAAGAGGAATTGATGTGAGAAAAACTGATACAAAGGCAAAAATCCATACAGCTCTTCTGAGTATGTTGGAAAATGAAAATTTATCAAAAATATCAATATGCGAAATCTGTAAGAAGGCTTCCATAAACAGAACAACCTTTTATAATCATTACGGAAGTCAGTATGATGTTTATAACGAAATAATCCATGATTTTCTAGTAGAAACTTCCTATAAGATGATTCGGGAAGTGGGTGATGATGCAGACTTTTCTATGTTGCTTACAAAAGTTTTATATGTATTTAAAAAGGAAAAGGAATTTATTGGTTTATTAAAAAGGCAAGGCAATGAATATTTATTGAAAAATTTTATAGATGCAGTACCGCATTTTGATGAAATAATATTATCACGTTTACCTGATACAATGGATAGTATTCAAAAAAAGGCATTAGCAAGCTTTATTCAATATGGTTCAGCAAAGGTTGTAATAGATTGGGTTGGGGATGGATGCAGAATATCACCTGAAGAAGAATCAAAGGTTTTATTAAACATATACGAGTTATTGATTTAAGATGATATAATTTAAGTAATAAATTTACATTTTTAAATGAAGGGGGTTATATGGAAAAAGAAAGTGATTGCAGATTGTGGGCTATAAAGGATCCGCTTTTAACAGAGTATCATGACCATGAATGGTGCCATATTTCTCATGATGACAGATACATTTTTGAGATGCTTTGCTTAGAAGGCCAGAGTGTGGGTCTTTCCTGGAGAACAATCATCAATAAGAGAAAAGAATACCAAAAAGTATATTTCAATTTTGATATCGATAAATGTGCAGCTTTAACAGATGAGTATCTAAACAATTTAATGAATAATCCAGGACTTATCAGGAATAAAAATAAGATATTCAGTGTGAGAAAAAATGCTGTGGCAGTTAAAAAGATCATTGAAAACTATGGAAGTCTTGATTCATATATATGGTCATATACTGATGGAAAGCAAATTATAGGACGGTGGGAAAAGGCAAGTGATATGCCGACAGAGACTGAAATATCAAGAAAGATGAGTAAAGACCTTAAGAAAATGGGAATTGCATTTGTTGGACCTGTTATCACATATTCATTTATGCAATCTATAGGCATGGTAAATGATCATCTTACAGACTGCAAGTACAGAATGTACTAATTTGAAAATGAGAAAAATTTAATATAAAGCATAAAATTGATACAAAATTTCCATGAAAAAACGGGGCTGTCGCTTATATGATTACAATCATAGTACGATAGCCCCGTTTTGAATGATATTTTCTTCTATGTAACAGATAAATAGTATATCTTACTGAATCGTAAATCTGTCAAGGTTACCATTAATAGTGTCTACTGCGTCAGATACTGAGGATGCCGCGCTTGCAACAAGCTCTGAAGATGATGCAACACCTTTGGCTGCTTCTGTAACTCTTTCAACATTATCTGCAATTTCCTGAGTAGATGCAGACTGCTCTTCAGATACGGATGCCATATTAGTTGCCACATCATTAACCTTGTTCATCTGCTCAGCCATAATAGAAAGTGTCTGATTTGCATCTGATAGCTGTACAGTAATTTCTTTGAAGGTTGTAGCAGCTGTATTTACTGATTCAGCACTTGAGTTAATAAGCTGAGTGTTGGTTTCAGATTTTTCTGAAAGCTGCTGTACTCTTATTGACATATCTTTTATGATATCTGCAATTTGCTGTGTAGCGTCTGCAGAATTCTGAGCAAGCTGTCCGATTTCCTGAGCAACAACTGCAAATCCTTTTCCGGCTTCACCTGCTCTTGCTGCTTCAATGCTGGCATTTAAGGAAAGAAGATTTGTCTGGGAAGAAATTGAGTTGATAAGATCAACAATCTGATTAATCTGAGAAGCAGCTTCATCAACACTTGTAACTGCATCAGCCATATCCTGCATTGATCCAACTATGTCGTTCATACCACCGGCAACATTTGACATTTCCTGCTTACCTGAATCAGCTTTTACAACAAGTTCATTCATCGTATTTTCTATAAGCTGTTCCTGTTCTGTTACGCTTGCAACTGTTTGGGCAAGAATTGTAGCATTTTCAGCAACTTCATTAACAGCCTTGGCCATATTATCGATATTCTCTCGAATCTGTGTCATACTATGTGATTGTTCATTGGCTGCATCCTCAAGACTTTCGGCAGTGTCTTTTGATGTCTGGGCATCGCCATGAAGTCTCATTGAAACATCTTTTATTTCACTAAGGGATGACCTCATTCCACTTACAAAATTTCCCATTGCATTGTTCATGAATGCAATTTCATCATCGCCTGCTGAAGATATCTCGACGCTGAAATCACCTCCGGAAATTTTTTCAATATTATCAGTAAGATTTGTAACAGGCTGTTTAATAAGCTTTTTAAGGAAGAAGTACATTACAACAATTACTGATATAACTGCAATTATAGCGATTAGAATAAGAATAATAACTATATGCTGAAGTGTAGAAAGAACTTCTTTTTGCTTTGCATAGGAAATAACATACCAATCTGTACCAATTACATTTGAAGCAACAAGATAATAACCCTGTCCATCTATTTTGGCGCTTATAACTTCATGTGTATCCTTTGAAGATTCACTTGCCACAAATTCCCCTATAGCTGTAAGGAATGGATTGTCAGAAATATCTGATACAGAGGAACCACAAAGAGAAGGGTCATCTTTATAAGTTAGAAGGAGTCCCTGACTTGTTATCATCATTGTTCCACCTGTTTCATAGAGCTGAACGGCGTTGAGTTCTTCCTGAACTGAGGACAGGAATAAATCTGCGGCGAATGCACCCTGGCGGCCATCTTTTAAATATATGTGTCTTATAACTGAGGCACAAAGTTCACCTGTAACTGTATCGAAATATGGAACATCATAGTAATAAAACCAGCTATTTGTATATGTCTGTGAGGCTTTATACATAACATTATCTGTAATATTATCAATAGAATATGTAGGATCAGAAGGATACAGGAAGGTTCCATCATCAAGCATAAGATATGCACCTGTTGGTAAAAGCGTATATCTTCCAACAGTTCCTGAAAGATATTCCATTAATTGATCATTGCTATCAAAATAGTTTTGCTCAATGGCATCTGCAACACCGTTTAAATAGTAAAAGGTTGCATTTAGTTCACGATTAACTTTGCTTCCGTCAACTGAAACCTGATTTTCCATAGAATCATATATCAGATCTTTAATCATGGAATAGCCAAGAGAAAAAGTTATTCCTTCAGAAACCAAAATAGTAATCAGCAACATAGCAACAAATAAAAGTGAAATTTTAGTGCTGATTGCTTTGGGAGATGAACCATCTGTTTTGTTCGTATTTTTTGCCATAATAACCTCCAAATAATAAATGACATTGATGAAATTGGACTCTATCTTATTGTATATAACATCAATAAACTACATATAAAGAATGTGTATATTATTGATAAATTTTGTCTGTTTTTCTCTAAAAATCCTTTTCTGAAAGCATCTGCTATTTGTGATAATGGAAAACTATCACTGATTATAAGACTTAAGTGTTATACACAGCTGCAAACTGTTTGATAAGATTTGAAATAAGAGAGGTATTACTTATTTTATAGATTAAAAAGGAGGGTTGGATGTATGGAATCATTACTTGTATTTGGAGATTCTAATACCTGGGGCCTTGTCCCTGGTTCTAGTCCCTATAAGAGGTATCCTTTTGAAATAAGATGGACAGGATTACTTCAGGATAAGCTAGATAATATCCGGGTTCTCGAAGAAGGATTATGCGGTAGGACAACAGTCTATGAAGATAGCTTAAGAGCAGGAAGAAAAGGGACTAATGCTCTTTTATCAATATTAGAGAGCCAATATCCGGTTGATATGGCAATTATCATGCTGGGAACCAACGATTGCAAGAAGAGCTATAGAGCAACACCTTTGGATATAGGTGCAGGAATTGAACAATGCCTTGATGCCTTGGAATTGTACATAAAGAAAGAAAACATTCTTTTGATTTCTCCAATATTACTTGGTGACAATGTCTGGAAACCGGAGAAAGATCCTGAGTTTGATCAGGAGTCAGTACAGGTAAGCAAAAAGCTCAAGGAAATCTATGAAGCGATTGCTCAAAAAAGGGGAATTCAGTTTCTGGCTGCATCGGATTATGTTAGTGCTGATGAAGCGGATGATGAGCATCTTAATGAAGAAGGGCATTGCCTGTTTGCAAATGTGGTTTTTGATAAATTAAAACTCATGAATTTGGTATAAGAAATACTTATCACTAATGATAAAAACAAAGGATTTTTCAAGGGCAGACTTTGTTGTTAATATAAAGCCATCTTAAGTACAGGCGCGCACATAAAGTTTAGGGAGGATGAAAATTATGAAAAAGAATTTATTAAAAAAATTTGTTGCAAAGTTTTTGACAGTTGGTATTATTGCATCTTCGATTACAGGATGCGGCTCTACAGACAGTAAAGATACATCAGTAAATGATGATTCTGCTATATCGACAGTACAGGCAGCAGAAACAAAAGAAACTGAGGAAGAAAAAGAAGACAATAAAGTATATAGAACTCTGGATGAGATTAAGGAAAGCGGATCTATAAATATTGGAGTTTTTTCTGATAAGAATCCATTTGGTTATGTTGATGAGAATGGCAGTTATCAGGGATACGATGTTTACTTTGCAGAAAGAATAGGACAGGATCTTGGAGTTACAATCAATTATGTTTCTACAGAAGCTGCCAGCAGAGTAGAGTATCTTGAAACCGGTAAGGTAGATATTGTTCTTGCTAATTTCACAGTAACCGAGGAGCGAGCTGAAAAGGTTGATTTTGCACTTCCATATATGAATGTGGCACTTGGTGTAGTTTCTCATGAAGATAATGTAATTGAAGATGTAGAGCAGATTTCAGAGGACGATCAGGTTATTGTTATTTCCGGAACAACAGCAGAGACATATTTTGAAAAAAATTATCCGGATATAAAACTTCAGAAGTTTGATACCTACGCATCTGCAAAGACTTCATTTGAAAATGGAACAGGTGTTGCCTGGGCAAATGATAATACAGAAGTAATAGCATATGCTCTTGAAAATGAGGGGTATGTAGTTGGTATATCTTCACTGGGAAGTCAGGATACGATTGCTCCAGCTGTATCCAAAGGTAACAGTACACTTCTTGATTGGCTAAACAGCGAAATAGAGAGCCTTGGAGAAGAAAAGTTCTTCCACACTGCATACGAGGAAACACTTATCGATACTTATGGAGCAGATTATGAAGAAACTTTGGTTGTAGAAGGCGGTATTGTAAACGGCGCAGAAGATAGCAGCTCAGAAGATAGCAGCTCAGAAGATAGCAGTTCAGAGGAAAGCAGCATAGATGAACAGGCTCTTAATATTGTACCAGGTAATGGTGAAGTTATCAGCATTGCTGCATCACCGGTTCCACATGCTGAGATTCTTGCAAAGGCAGCAGAAATTTTGAAGGATTACGGTTATGAACTTGATATTGTTGAATTTGATGATTATGTTCAGCCAAATTTAGTAGTTGAATCAGGAGAGTTTGATGCTAACTATATGGAGCATATTCCATACCTTAACAGCTTTAATGAAGAGCAGGGTACACATATAGTAAATGCCGGCGGAATTCACTATGAGCCTTTTGGTATCTATCCTGGAACAAAAGCTACACTTGATGAGGTTGCAGAAGGTGACAGCATAGCAATTCCCAATGATACAACTAATGAAGCAAGAGCTTTACTTCTTCTTCAGGATAATGGACTTATCACATTGAAGGATGATGCAGGACTTACTGCTACAGTTAATGATATCGTAGATAATCCATACAACCTTGAATTTGTTGAGCTTGAGGCAGCTCAGGTAGCAAGAGTAGTTGATGAAGCTGCATATGTGGTTCTTAATGGAAATTATGCTCTTGAGGCAGGATATTCAGTAGGAAAGGATTCTATTGCATACGAGGCATCTGATTCCATCGCTGCAAAGACATATGTAAATATTATAGGGGTGCTGGATGGAAATGAAAATTCTGATAAGATCAAGGCACTTGTAACCGTTCTCCGATCTGATGCAATCAAACAGTTCATAGAAGAGACTTATGATGGAGCAGTAGTATTTTTTGAAGAATAAAAATTATCGGGAGAGCATATTGGCTCTCCTGATTTAAATTATGGAGCAAATATGAATGTGATCGAGATCAAAAATCTTACAAAAAAATATGAGGTAGAAGGCAATACAGTAACCGCTCTTGAAAACATAAATCTTTCTATAGAAAAAGGTGATATCTACGGAATTATTGGTATGTCAGGAGCCGGAAAAAGTACTCTCGTCCGTTCAATTAATTACCTTGAAAAACCAACTGAGGGAAGCGTTTTGATTGATGGTATAAATCTGTCTGAGCTTAACAGGAAAGAGCTTAGAAAGATGCGCTCCGGGATAGGAATGATCTTTCAGGGATTTAATCTTCTTGAACAAAGAAATGTACTTGGAAATATTTGCTTTCCTCTTGAACTTATGGGAGTTTCCAGAAAAGAGGCACGTGATAAGGCCCGCAATTTGTTGAGACTTGTAAAGCTTGAAGACAAGGAAAGGGCTTATCCGTCTCAATTGTCAGGTGGACAAAAGCAAAGAGTTGCAATAGCAAGAGCACTGGCAACAAATCCAAGAATACTTCTTTGTGACGAAGCAACGAGTGCCCTTGATCCGCAGACTACAGCTGCAATTTTGAAATTGTTAAAAGAAATAAATGAGTCATTGGGTATTACCATTGTTGTAATAACTCATCAGATGTCTGTAGTTACAAAAATATGTGGGAAGGTAGCAATCATTGATGGAGGAAAATTAGTAGAGTCGGGATTGGTTGAAGAAATATTTGCACAGCCCAAATCAGATGCAGCTAAAGAACTGATTTCCGGCAAAAATATAAGATACACACCGATAAAAAAACTCTATGCACAGGATACGATCCGAATTGTTTTTAGGAATAATTCAGCTTATGAGCCTGTACTTGCAAATGTAGTATTAAAGCTGGGATATCCAATAAATATACTAAAGGCTGACACTCAGAACATAGCAGGAAAAGCAGTCGGAGAAATGATTTTGGGGCTTCCTGATGACGAGAAGGCAGGCAAAGAGATCATAGCGTATCTAAGAGAATCCGGACTTACTGTAACGGAGGGACTAAAAGATGAATGAACAAGTGATAAATATGCTTCTTGAAGGTATAAGTGATACCTTGTATATGACCCTTGGATCGGTAATAATCGGATACATAATAGGGTTACCTATGGGAATAATGCTTTATGTAACAGGGGAAAATGGTCTTAACCCCAAACGGATCATATACAGCAGTGTTGATTTTATATGTAATATAATTCGTAGTATTCCTTTTTTAATTCTTCTGATATTGCTGATTCCATTTACAAGACTTGTTGTAGGTAAAAGTTATGGCTCTACAGCAACAATAGTACCGCTTGTCATCTGTGCTGCTCCATATATAGCCAGGGTGGTTGAAACGGCATTAAACGAGGTTGATACCGGAGTTATAGAAGCGGCAAAAGCCATGGGTGCAAACAATATCCAGATTGTGGTGAAGGTTATACTTTTAGAGGCAAGAACATCTTTGATTTCAGGCTTTACTATCACAACGGGTATTTTACTTGGATATTCTGCAATGTCTGGAACAGTCGGGGGAGGAGGTCTTGGAGATATAGCAGTAAGATATGGTTATTATCGATGGCAGACAGATATCATGATCATTACGGTTATTCTTCTGATCGTTATATTCCAAATAATACAAATGATAGGAACAAAGGTCGCAATCGGATTAGATCGTAGAAAGAGAAAAGGGAATTAAATATGGATTTAGAAGTAATTAACTCTTATTTGCCAAGGTATATTGATGCTTTTTTTCTAACGGTCAGAATTGGACTTATCGGGATAGTTATTGCATTTCTTTTGGGAGTGATATCTGCATTTACTATGTATTTTAAAATTCCATTTTTAGCCGGAGTTTTTGCTATATATATTGAACTGTTTAGAAATACGCCTCTTCTTGTACAGTTGTTTTTCATCTATTTTGGTCTGCCTAAGCTTGGAATTACAGTTTCCGCTGAGGTGTGTGGAATGGTTGGACTGGGACTTCTTGGTGGAAGCTATATGTCGGAAGGATTTCGAAGCGGTCTTGGTGCAGTGCCAGGCTCACAAAATGAAGGAGCATTGGCTCTTGGTATGACAACGGGGCAGATGTTTTTTTATGTGGTATTTCCGGAAGCATTTTCGCTTAGTGTACCGGCAACTGTAGCAAATGTGATTTTTTTGCTTAAAGAGACTAGCGTTTTTTCTGCAATTAGTTTAATGGACCTTATGTTTACGGCAAAGGATCTGATAGGTTTATATTACAATACAACTGAAGCGCTATTCTTGCTTGTTATTTTTTACATTGTGATGATTCTTCCGGTATCAGTCATAGGAAATGTTATAGAGAAAAAAGTTCATTATAAAATGTTCGGAGTATAAATATGGGATTTGAAGTTTTATTTAAAGGAACCAATATGTTAAGACTCCTTGAAGGATTATTGATGGCCCTTAAGATCAGTTTTATTTCTGTGGCCATAAGTATCATTCTTGGAGTAATCCTGGGAAGCTTTATGTCACTAAAAAAACCTGTCATAACGGTTATAAGTAAGATATATCTGGAGTTTATTCGTCTTATGCCACAGATGGTGCTGCTGTTTTTGGTATATTTTGGATCAACAAAGGCATTGGGAATTAATATGACTGCAGAAACGGCATCAATAATAGTTTTTTCATTGTGGGGAACGGCAGAAATGTCAGATCTTGTAAGAGGGGCACTTGGCGGAATACCGGCTATACAATATGAGAGTAGTTACTCATTGGGATTGACAACAGGCCAGACATATAAATATGTGATAATTCCACAAATAATCAGGAGAATGCTGCCGCTGTCAATAAATCTGGTTACGAGAATGATCAAGACTACAAGTCTTGTAATGATGATAGGTATTGTAGAGGTTTTAAAAGTAGGGCAGCAGATTATTGAAGCAAACAGGAAAAGCTCTCCTAATG
This sequence comes from Butyrivibrio sp., assembly GCA_024688095.1. Lineage (GTDB taxonomy): Bacteria > Bacillota > Clostridia > Lachnospirales > Lachnospiraceae > Butyrivibrio. Next base: position 10,036 of record JAILEJ010000355.1, on the reverse strand, counting down.
CAGCATTTGGAGTATTTGCTACAATTTTTGCATTGTATTTTCTGGTATGCTGGCCAATAAGTGTTTTTTCAAAATATCTGGAAAAGAAATGGGAAAATTAATATGGATGAAATATTAAATATTCAGAATTTAACAAAAGTATATGATGAGCTCACTGTCCTTGATCATGTGAACCTTAGTGTCAGGAAGGGGGAAGTAGTTGTTATTGTAGGTCCGTCAGGATGCGGTAAGAGCACCCTTTTAAGATGCATAAATGCTTTTGAAAAAATAAATGATGGTAAAGTTATGCTTAATGATGAAACCATCAATCCCTGCAAAGAAAAAATGAATAAAACAAGAGAAAGAGTTGGGATGGTTTTCCAAAGTTACGACCTCTTTCCGCATAAAACTGTTTTACAGAATATGATACTTGCTCCTACAAAGGTAAAAAAGGTAAATAAAAAGGACGCAGAAAAAGAAGCACTTGCGCTGCTGGAAAGAGTAGGGTTATCTGAAAAAAGGAATAATTACCCTCATCAGCTATCTGGTGGACAAAAGCAGAGAGTGGCTATTGTCAGAGCACTTATGATGAACCCTGAAGTTTTGCTGTTGGATGAGATTACAGCAGCACTTGATCCGGAAATGGTAAGAGAGGTACTTGATGTTGTCATAAAACTGGCAAAAGAGGGAAGAACTATGGTGATAGTGACGCATGAAATGTCATTCGCAAGAGCAGTTGCTGACCGTATGGTTTTTATTGATGGAGGTCGAATCGTTGAAGAGGCAGGTCCGGTTGAATTTTTTGAAAATCCTAAAACCGAGCGTCTTAAGAAGTTTCTGGCTTCATTTACCTATTAAGGAATATGGATATAGTAAAAACTTATTACTGATTATTGGAAATAAGTGTTAGTTATAACTATTATAATTTGCTAGAATTTAGAAATATAAGGTGGTAAATAATATGAATATTTCTCAGATAAAATATGTTCTTGAAGTTGCAAACTCTTCATCTATAAGAGAAGCAGCGACTAAACTTTATATTTCACAGCCTGCATTGTCTTCCAGTATTAAAGAACTGGAGGAAGAACTGGAGATTCTGATATTTGAAAGGACCAACAAAGGAATCTCTCTTACAGATGAAGGAAGAGAATTTGTTACTTATGCAAAAAAAGTTATAAGTCAATATGAAATTATGGAGACCAGGTATTTATCTGGTGATGCAGATAAAGAAAAATTTTCAGTCTCCTCACAACATTATAATTTTTCTATAAAAGCTTTTACAAACGTTATAGAAAAATATGATCCTGCAAAATATGAGTTTTCATTTCATGAAACAAAAACAGGAGATGTCCTTGAAGATGTTAGAACTTTAAAGAGTGAAGTTGGAATTATTTCTTTTTCGGGGGCAAACGAAGCTGTTATTAGAAAGCTTATAAAAGAATATGGACTGGAGTTTGTTCCTTTAATGATAAGAGAAACCTATATATACGTGTGGGAAAATCATGAATTTGCCGGACGGGAAGAAATCTCAATCGAAGAACTGTCTCAGTATCCATGCATTTCTTTTGATCAAAGCAGTAACAGTAATTTCTACCTTGCAGAAGAAGCCATGGCTGATTATGAATTTAAAAAAATGATTAAATCTGATGACAGGGCAACTACCATGGAATTAATTGCAGAACTTCATGGGTTTGCAATAGGTTCCGGAATGCTTACAGGAGATAAGACGATTCTTAAAGGAATGGTTTCTATAAAGTTAAAGGAGGAAGACCCTCTGACGATTGGCTATATTATCAGGAAGGGAAGCCGATTATCTGAGTATGGAAAAGATTATGTGACTGAGCTTCTAAGGTATAAAGAAATCTGATTCAGAAATCTGACTTAAAAGGATACAGGGCATACAAGATTGGTGATTAGTGATAGAATTAAGAAAAAATAATAAATCTTAGGAAGCCTGATATGATAATAAAAAACGGATCAGTTTTTAATGGGAAAGATTTTGAAAATAGAGATATATGCATAAATAATGGAAGGATTTCAGATAAATCCGGAGATGCAAGGGTACTTGATGCGGAAGGAATGTATGTGGTTCCCGGATTTATTGATATCCATTTTCATGGAGCAGTAGGATGCGACTTTTGTGACGCGGACTGTGAAAGCCTTAGAAAAATCGCAGAATATGAAGCAGCAAATGGAGTTCTTGCAATCTGTCCTGCGACAATGACCTTTGGAGAAGAAAAGCTTAGTTCCATAATAGAAAACGCAGTTTATTTTAAGTCACAAAAATTTGATAAATGTTCTGACTTTGTAGGAATAAATATGGAAGGTCCCTTCATAAGTCGTGATAAAGCAGGCGCCCAGAATCCTGAATTTGTTTTGAATCCGGATTTTAATATGTTTAACAGACTCAGAGAAAAGGGGAAAAATCTGGTTAAGCTTGTGGATATTGCTCCGGAAACAGAGGGAGCAATTGATTTTATAAAGAAAGTGTCTGGAGATGTAGTTGTATCTATTGCTCATACCTGTGCTGATTATGATATATCAAAAAAAGCTTTTGAAAATGGTGCAAGTCATGTGACACATCTTTTTAATGCAATGCCCGGTATTAATCATAGATTGCCGGGACCTATTATAGCAGCTCATGAAGCTGGAGCTGATGTTGAACTTATAGCTGATGGAATTCATGTTCATCCTGCAATGGTAAGATTTACATTTGATTATTTCGGATCGGATAAGGTAATCCTTATCTCAGATACGATGGAGGGTGCAGGACTTCCAGATGGAAACTATAGCCTGGGTGGTCAGAAAGTTATTAAGAATGGCAAAAAAGCCGTACTTGAAAAGGATATAAATACAATAGCAGGATCAGTAACCAATCTGTATGAATGCTTTAAAACTGTGGTTTTAGAGATGAATATCCCGGTAAATCAGGCTCTTAAGGCTGTAACAATAAACCCTGCAAGATCAATACATATCGACAGTGAATACGGCTCTCTTGATGAAGGAAAGGTTGCCAATATACTTGTTCTGGATGAAAAATTAAATATAAAAAAGATAGTACTTCGTGGAGAAGTATTGTAATTTTTCTAACCTTAAGATTTCTTAAGGTTATATAAAGTCTTCTTTTATTTTTCTGAAATAAACTTTGCATAGTAAAAAACAAAGTTAATCAGAAATCTAAAAGGAGCTTTTTTTATGGGCAAGAAGGTGGATATCAATAAATTAAAAGATGCGGCTAAGAATAAGAAAGTATGGGCGGTAACGCTTTCTTCAGTAGTCGTATTATCGGCAGTACTCGGCATAGCAATCAAAAATAACAGTAAGGCATATGAGGATACGTCTGTACCTACAGTTAATACAACACCTGTAGTAAAGCAGGATCTTCAAAAATCAATAAGTGTGTCCGGAACAATATCAAGTGCAGCAACTTATGTTGTTACATCGGAGCTTACTGATCTGGAAATAACAGAACTGGATGTAAGTGTGGGTGACCAGGTAAAAAAGGGCGATGTCATAGCAAAGCTTGATACCACAAGTATTCAGAAATCCTATGATATAGCAAAAGAGAGCCTTGATATTACTCAGTCAAAAAACAGTATGGACATATCACAGGCTGAGAGAAATTATTCCAATACTCAGGAAACGGCTAATGTTGAAGCATCAAGAGCACAGGCTGATGTAGACAAGGCAAATGAAAATTACAACAAATCAGTGGACGAACAGAATAAAGCAAAGCAGCAGCTTGAGGCTACTACAAATGATTTACAGAGCAAACAGGATGCTGCAAATGCTGCAAAACAGGAAGCTCAGCAGGCAGAAGATGCGGCTACGGCAGCATCTCAAAAGCTTGCTGCACAGCAGCAAAAGCTCCAGGAATTACAGTCAGATCTTAATAGTATAGAAGAAATTTCTGATACAGATATTGCTGTAGCAAAGGCTGAACTTGATTCCGCAAAGACAAGTCTTGATGATGCAAATAGTGCTGTTACTGATAAACAGAATGCTGTAAATAATGCAAAGACAATATATGACCAGCAAAAAACTGCCATTGAAGCAGATGTAAATGCAAAAAAGACTGCAATGGATGAAGCCAAAACTAATCTTGATAATGCAACAGATGAAACAAGGGCTGATCTCCAACAAAAATATGACGAAGCCAAAAGTGCTTATGATGCTGCAAGTTCAGATGGAACACTTGATACTCTAAAGAGCAATCTTGATACAGCAAATGCAGAACTAACCGCTGCAAATGATAAGGTAACTGAGAAACAGGGTGAATATAACAGTGCATCAGCAAAATACGATTCACTGGTTTCAAGAAAAGCAAGTGCAGATGATAAGAGAAATAAGATTGAGAATAAGATAAATAAAGTAAATGATAAAGTAAGTGATGCCGAGGCTTCATATAATAATGCCAAAGCAAATGCAGAGAGTAAATCAGAAGCAAGTACAACTGCACAGGAAAACCTTACAGAAGCAACATCTGCAAAAACAGAGGCAGAAGCAAATGTAAAAACTGCAGAATCCAGCGTAGAAACAGGAAAAGATTCAGTACAGAAGGCAAATGAATCAAAAGAAGATACAGAAAGAAATAATAAGAAAAATCTTGCAGATAGTGCAGACAGTGTAAAAGAAAGTAAACTTTCAGTTGTTTCGTCTGAAATATCTGCACAGCAGGAGGTTGATAAATATCAGAAACAGCTTGATGACTGTACAATTGTGGCTCCGGCTGATGGTGTAGTAACAAGTGTTTCTGTAAAGGCAGGAGATACATATAAGGGTGCGGAGATAGTAACGATACAGGATAACAGTGGATACAAAGTAAGTGCAACAGTTGATCAGTATGATATAAGTGATATCGCAAAGGATATGGATGTTGTTATAAAAACTGAAACAACAGGTGATGATGATATGACAGGTAAGATATCATTTGTGTCACCTGTTCCTGGAACTGTAGCAGCATCAACAAATTCTGAAAATTCAACACAGAATACTAATGCAGCAGCATCTAACGATTATCCTATCGAAATTACTATTGATAATCCAAGTGACAGACTAAGAATTGGAATGACAGCAAAGGTTACAATTATACAGAGTCTTGTAAAAGATGCCCTTACACTTCCTGATAATGCGGTTAAGTCAGATGACGATGGCAGTTATTATGTGGAAGTTCTCACAGATGAAGCAACTGGAGCTACCGAGAAAATAGTCGTAACATACGGTCTTAAGACAGATTACTATGTTCAGGTTGAAGGAGAAGGACTTGTCGAAGGAATGAATGTAGTTATAGATGACTATAGTACGGGAGCTGAAGCAGAAACTTCTACAGATATGGATATGATGTATTAAAGTGGTTGTGCTTCTGAAAATATAGAAAGAAAAATATGATAACAGACATGATATAAGGTCTTTTATAACACAGGTGAAAATGTGATGGATAATATACATAATATTACAGAAGAAAAAATGATTTCAGGTAGAAATATACGCAAGAGCTATAATGTGGGAACCGAAAATGAAATAGAGATACTTCACGGAATTGATATTGATGTTTATAAGGGAGAGTTTGTGTCAATAGTAGGTCAGTCAGGATCAGGAAAATCAACACTTATGAATATCATAGGCATTTTGGACAGACCAACAGCCGGTGAATATACACTTGATGGAATTGAGGTAGAAAGAGCAAAGGACAGCGAGCTTTCAAAGATACGTAATCAGAAAATCGGGTTTGTATTTCAGACCTATAACCTTATACCAAGAACATCTGCATTAAAGAATGTAGAGCTTCCTATGATGTATGCAGGTGTAAGAGGAAAAGTCAGAACAGAGAAGGCAAAAGAGCTTCTTAAGATGGTAGGAATGGAGGAAAGAATGCACCATACACCTGATGAACTCTCAGGTGGACAAAAGCAAAGGGTTGCTATAGCAAGAGCTCTTATGAATGATCCTTCAATTATTCTTGCTGATGAGCCGACAGGTGCTCTTGATTCCAAAACAGGTCGTATGATCATGGATCTTTTTCATAAACTTCATGAAGAAAAGGGAATAACAATAGTGCTTATAACGCATTCCAACGAGCTTGCAGAAGAGACAGAAAGAGTGCTTACACTAAAGGATGGACTTATTATAGGCGAGAGAAAAGGAGAAAGCTATGATTTTGGAAAATATAAAGCTTGCGCTCAGCGGTCTGTATGCTAATAAAGTAAGAACGTTTCTTACAATGCTTGGAATCATTATAGGTATAGCTTCACTTATTACCATTATGACAGTAAGTGATTCGATGAATAATTCTGTTATGGCTCAGATGAGCGGGCTTGGTGCAAACAACATTGAATTTTATCTTGGAACCAAAACCTATGATGAAAATATGAGAAGTCCTAAGGACAGTGACTATTATGATAATAAGGTATTCGAGGCAATTGGAAGTGCATTTCAGAGTCAGATAAAAGGAATATCACTTACCAAAAGTGTTGGATCTACTAAAATCACAGATAAAAAGAAGTATGCAAATGTAGAAATATCCGGTTTAAATAAGACTGCAATGGATTCAAACAATCTTAAAATGGTTGCAGGACACGTTTTTTCTGAAAGTGAATATAATGGTGTGCATAAGCTTGCAATTGTTTCTGATAAGTATGTTAACAACATGTTTGGAGGAGATGTAAATAAAGCTCTTGGACAGAAACTGGAGTTTATGACAGGTTCAAAATATTATTCATATACTATAGTTGGAGTATATAAATACTCTGAAAGCTCATCTGGCGGATTTTCTATGGGAACATCAGAGAAGGATATTTCAACACCCTGCTATATTACATTAAATGCTGCTGTTGCCCAGCTAAAGGACAAGGAATTGTATGAAAGTTTTACAGTTATTGCAAAAGATGGAGTTGATGCGACAGCACTTGCTACAAGTATTACGAATTTTGTTAATGAGTCTTTTTACAAAAATAATGACACATACGAAGCCTTTGGATATAGCATGAAAGAATCAATTGACTATACACAGAACATGCTTTCCACACAGAAAATGGCGTTTATGGCTATTGGAGCAATATCACTTCTTGTAGGCGGAATCGGTGTTATGAATATCATGGTTGTATCAATTATGGAGAGAACCAGAGAAATAGGTACACGAAAAGCTCTGGGTGCAACAAATGGCCAGATAAGGCTTCAATTTATCACAGAAGCGATAGTTATCTGCGTTGCAGGTGGTATAATAGGAGTGATACTTGGCCTTATATTCGGAATGGTTGCCTCCAATATGATGAACTACAAGGGTACTCCATCAATAGCAGGAATTATAGGAAGCGTGCTATTTTCCGTTGTATTTGGCGTATTTTTTGGATTCTATCCTGCCAATAAGGCTGCAAAGATGAATCCTATCGATGCACTTAGATACGAGTAAGGGAAGAAAAGGATTATTATATGTCAGAAAAATATAATGTTCTAATAGCAGAAGATGATAAGGATATTGTGGAGATACTAACTCTTTATCTTGGAAATGAAGGATATAATGTGCTTTCTGCCTATGATGGCATGGAGGCTTATAGAATTGCAGAGTCTAATAAAATAGACTTTGCAATTCTTGATATTATGATGCCGGAAATGAATGGATATGAGCTCACTAAAAAGCTTAGAGAGCGTTACAATATGCCGATACTTATTCTGTCTGCCAAGAATGCTGATAGTGATAAGATATTGGGATTAAATCTTGGAGCGGACGATTATATATCAAAGCCCTTTAATCCTTTAGAGGTAGTAGCCCGCGTAAATTCAGGACTCAGACGCTTTTATAAGCTGAATCCTTCTCAAAATGAGAGCACTGTATTAAAGGTGGGAGAACTTGAACTTGATACAGAGGCTATAGTTCTTAAGAAAAAAGGAGAGAGTATTACGCTTACTGCAACAGAATTTAAGATACTTCAGCTTCTTATGAAAAATCCGGGAAGAGTTTTTACCAAAGTTCAGCTTTATGAGAAAATAAATGGTGAGTATTTTGAAAATGATGACAATACCATGATGGTGCATATGTCCAAGCTTAGAGATAAGATAGAGGATGACTCCAAAAATCCTAAGTACATAAAGACAATCAGAGGTCTTGGATATAAGATGGAGAAGCTTTGATAATGAATGGAAAAAAAAGAGGAATAAGCTTTACATTTTTATTAATAATCAGCTATGTATTTTTTATTGCACTTGCGGGACTTAGTCTGCTTATACTGAACCTTATCGCCAGTCAGGTTACAATGAATATGATCAAGGTTCCGGATTACTATGCCATTATTAACAGTCCATCTCTTGCTGATGGGAATTATTCAAAGCTTGAAAAATATGTTAATAATGGATATCTGGAAGTATTGGATGAAAATGCCAATGTCATATACAAGACAGATGGAGTAAAGAAATCTAATATATATACTCTGGATAAGCTTGAATTTATCGATTCCTATGGAGAAACAAATTCAGAATATTATAGAGCTGAAACTGTTACATGTGAAGACGGCAGTGAACAGTATGTTCTTACCAAATTTGAGGAAATAAATACTACTATAGATGAAGAATCAGAGGCAGACAGTGCAGAGATGGAATACATCACAAATCCAATAGGCGTGATAATTCTTAATTCTGATTATGAAATACAGTATTCAAGTGTTGCACTTGAGAATGATATTCTTACCAAAGACGAAATTTCTTATATTCTGGACAGTTCAGAGAATCGTGATAATGTCATAAAATATAAATTTAATGATAAAGATAATAATCAGAGGTATATTCTCATACATTCTAATCCCCCATCAGGCAGGACCTGGAATAGAGTGCAGACCGCGTATAATCTGGTAAATCCTGTTTTTGTCATTGTAATAATAGGACTCATAATAGTGTTTGCATTGTTTATGACAAGGAGGGTATCAAAGCCAATAGCTCTTTTGACAAATGGTATGGAGAAGTTTGCGGATGGAAATATGAATGAGAGAATATCATATCGTGGAAATAAAGAATTTGAGCAAATATGTGACACTTTTAATGGCATGGCTGAAAAGTTAAAGGAAGCAGAAAATGCCAAAGTAAAGATGGAAGAAGATAAGAGGCAAATGCTTGCTGATATTTCACATGATTTAAAGACCCCAATTACAGTAATCCAGGGATATTCAAGGGCTGTGGCAGACAATGTGGTACCTTCTGATAAAAGACAGAGCTATTTAAATGCAATTGTTCTTAAGGCTGACCAACTCGCGGATTTGATCAATCAGTTTTTTGAATATAGTAAACTCGATCATCCGCTCTTTACTCTAAGTAAGGAACAGGATGATATATGCGAATATTTCAGAGAATATCTTGCGTTTAAATATGAGGAGATAAGTCTTAAGGGATATGAAATGGATATTAATATTCCTGATGAGAAAATTATTACTTCCTTTGATAAAATGCAGTTAAAAAGAGTCTTTGAAAATATCATAAATAATACATTAAAGCATAACAGTTCCGGAACTTGTATTTATGTAAGCCTTAATGCATCTGCAGACATGGATAGAATTGCTATCAGAATTGGTGATAACGGAGTAGGTATTCCAAAGGAACTAAGAGAAAGAATATTTGAGCCATTCTCAGTTGGAAATGAGTCACGCACAAGCGGGCAGGGAACTGGTCTTGGCATGACAATTGCCAAAAAGATTGTAGAGGCGCATGGAGGCACGATAAGTCTTATTGATAATGCAGAGATAAAAACATTATATGAGATTACATTGCCGGTGTGAATACCTCTTAAAGTGACTTGCCAAGAGCAGAATAAAAGGCATTTTGATGTAGCGGGAGTGAGAATTATAATGAACAGATGTGTAATTGTTGCAGGAGCAGATATACAGAACTATGATTATATAAGGAACTGTTTAAAAACAGATGATTTTTTTATTTTTTGTGATAGTGGCCTAAAGCATATGGATAAGCTTGGTGTTAAGCCGGGGCTGATAGTAGGCGATTTTGATTCACATGAAAAGCCGGATTTGGATATAGAAACCATAGTTCTTCCAAGGGAAAAAGATGATACAGATACATT
>JAILEJ010000327.1 GCA_024688095.1 Butyrivibrio sp. | reverse complement strand
CACCAGAGTATACTCTGGTGTTTTGTGTTACGGAGAAGGAGGGATTTGAACCCTCGCGCCGCTATTAACGACCTACTCCCTTTCCAGGGGAGCCCCTTCAGCCTCTTGGGTACTTCTCCAAGTCTGATCTTGTCAGAAAATATTTAATTGCTGCATCAGATATATCTGACGCATAGCGGAGAAGGTGGGATTCGAACCCATGCGCCCTTGCGGACAAACGGTTTTCAAGACCGCCTCGTTATGACCACTTCGATACCTCTCCGAGTCAATCATACAATGATTGCTATTAAGTTCTTGCGCTTCGTATTTATCTCGCGCAGCGCAAGAATTATATTATCAGAGACCCTATTTAATGTCAAGCATATTTTTGAATTTTTTTTATTTTTTTTCAAAAGTTCTGATATATGAAGCTGGAAGCATTGTAACCAGGGCCATACTGGCCATATACAATAACAAAAATAAATAAAGAAATATAGCAAATCCATCTGAAAGGAAGGTTCTGTTTAGCAATTAAATCTCTTACCATAACATTCTGCTGTAAATAGGATACCAGGAATAACAACAGTATCCCAAACATTAAAACAATCAGATCATTATATTCCAATCCAAGCCCAACTATTCCACCTACTGCAATTATATTTTTATTCCATGTACCTATATGTCTATACATGTCTATTGCAATACCAAAACTATCTGCCCTGAAAAACATAAAGCCTGTACATACAAGTATTGCTGTACGTACTCTCCTAAACATTCTAAAACTAAAACACTCTGTGTTAAATCCAAAAAATTCGTTAACCTTTTTAAAGCGTTTCTCAAATATCATGCTTATTATCATATAAAAGCAATGAATGAGACCTGAGCCCACTATATATTTCCACAATCCACCATGCCAGAATCCTACTGTAAACCACAATACAAACAGACCAAAATAAGTTGGTACCTTTTTTCCTTCTTTTTTACCAAACAGAGCTTTGGCCCTGTCACCTATTTTTATAAATAATTCTGTCTTTAAAAGTGTATATAGTAAGTAATCCTTAAACCATGCTCCAAGAGTAATATGCCATCTTCTCCAAAATTCTGATTCTGTTTCTGAATAAAATGGTGTGGTAAAGTTCTCTGGAAGTTTTATTCCCAAAAGTTCTGCTGTACCAATTACAATATCCATGCATCCTGAGAAATCTGTATATAACTGCAGGGCAAACATCATTGTTCCAAAAATTATGTATAAGCCTGAGTAAGTCTCATAATCTGCATAGATTGTATTAACAAGTGTTGCTGCTCTTTCAGAAATTACAAGCTTCTTAAAAAATCCCCAGAGTATTCTCTGAGAAGCATATTCCGCCCTTTTTAAATCAAATCGATGAATCGTAGAAAATTCTTTTTCCATCTCTGAATATCTGGTAATTGGTCCAGATGTAAGTTGTGGAAAAAAAGAGCAGAAAACCATAAATTTAACAAAATCTTTTTCCGGATCATATTTTTCCCAAAATACATCAATGAGATATCCAAGAATTGTCAGTGTATAAAAAGATATTCCAAATGGAGCAATAAAAGTAATCGCATCAAACTGTGTGCCTTCAAAAAGTCCTGATATCTGATTTGCACTATTAATAAAAAAATTAATATACTTAAAGCAGATTAAAAATGCAATGTTCATCAAAAATACAACACTAAAAACCAGCTTGCCAATGTTTTTATTCTCTCTCCTGGACGCTATAATCCTGGCACCTGCAAAAACGGATATAGATGTAATAAGCATAAATACAACTGTTTTTACACCTCCACACATGTACATAAATATGTAATCAGCAATTAATAATGCATATTTTTGCAATTTACCCGGAATAAGATAATAAACTACAGCCAGGGCTATTATAAAAAACAAATACTGAAATGAAATTAGTGACATCTTTCCTCCACCTTATCAGCTAATGCGGCTCAATATTATATCTACCATTTCGCCAACATTTTTCATAGATGTTGTTTCACCCATTGTGAATTTAATATTAAAATTTCTTTCTATAGCAACTATAAGATTAATATGCTCAAGTGAATCCCAATCTTCTATATCATTTGCTGTTGTTGCATCATTTACTGTAATTTCCTCATCGTCAAAAACATCTCTGAAAACTTCATTTAATTCTTTGTATACTTCTTCTCTTGTCATAATTTTCTCCTTTTCAGTTTACTTTTATTACATTATTTTTATTTTCATAATTATTTATATTAAGCTTCCAGACAGTATTTCCATTTTCATCTTCTGAAATTTTTTCCATACCAAATCCGGCATAAAAATCTCTGACCATTTTATTCTTGACCGTTGGGTAATAATATCCCATAAGAGTTTTTATGTTTTTTTGCTTTAGTTTTTCTATAAGTGTATCCATCATTGCACATTCCATATCTCGTTTTAATACTCTGCAGCTCATAAGCCATAAATCTATATGGAATACATCATATTGTTTTTCATCGATATGCCCAAATACAACAGATACCACTCCATTGTCACCAAATTTATCTTCTAATTTACCATAAAGAGTCACTTTGCCCGAATCAGCCGCAATATTTTCTATATCCGCCTGTGAACACCTGAGAGTTGTCAGATTAAACTGATTACTCTTATTTGTAAGCTGCGCTATTCTGGACATATATATAGGCGAAAAAGGCATTATTTCCGCATGCATTTCAAGTGTCCTTAAATAATCCTCGTAGTTATCAAAACTGGCTTGAATTTCTTTTCGCTGAACATTTGCCCTATACATTTCATTTCTTTTTAAATCATCTTCAGAAATAGCTGTCGGTTCAAAAAAGCCACATCTGTCAATTATCTGCATATAATGTTCCGGTTCGTTTATTTCCGGAACTGAAACCTCCGGTACTGAAGTCCTTATAATATTTCTTTCCGTTGGATTATCATCAACGAATACGAGGCTATCCAGACCAATATTGATTTCATTTGCTATATCTACTATATTTTTATCTTTATTTTCCCAATTTGCTTTTATAACAAGAAAATCTTCTGGTTTAAGTACACTGTCAGGACGATTAAGTCCTGCAATAGCATTTTCATTATCATTTTTTGAATTAATTGTAAGGAGCACTCCCAGGTCTTTATGCTCTTTTAAAAATGTCTGAAACTCACTATACATCTGCCCCATTGAAGTTTCCTGCCCGATCATTATATTTTCCGGACCATCATCTCCAACAACGCCTCCCCATAAAGTATTATCAAGATCAAGAACAAAAGCTTTTTTATTTTTTCCATAAATTGACTTAATGATATTGGCCAGATTATATGAGAAATCAGGAATTGCACTTAATGTCATTGCATACTTATACATATGCCAGTAGAATGGATCAGCCCATTTCTGAAGACCATAATCACTTGCCATATAATTTATATCATTTATAAAAAAGTTCTCATGATTTCTGGCATACTCATAGAACCTTTCATTCAATCTGTTTATGAATGCAAGCTTTCCGTGAATATCATACACTTCCATATTTCCCATAAGTCTATATGATACCGGTTCAAAATTATTTTGTATTACAGGGCAATGATAGACATCTTCAATTTTTTTCCACATTGCCTCAAATTGTTCCATAACATTTTTTTCAAGTTCATCTATCTCAGACTTATCCATTCTCAGCGTAGGATATTCTCTTATATTTTTATTTGTTGTATGTATGAATATAAGATCTGGTTCGAATGAAGTAAGCTCTTTATTGTCAAACATAACATCCTGAAAATACTGAGCATATTCAGACTCATAAAATTCCGGCTCTATTCCGGTGTTTAACAAAAAAAGTTCCAATATATCTTTTATATCATGAGTGGTTGATCCACCAAGAATAGCAATTTTCTTATGAATACGTTTGGTATCTTCAGCCAAAAGTCTTCTTTTCAAGGACTTTCTCTTTTTTATTACAAAATCCGGATCAAATGGATATTCTAATTCTCTTAACATAAATCCTCCAGCATATTATTCATATTCATGGGTTACAATAAGTTCTCCTGTTGAAGCATCATATACCTTTACTGTCACATTGATATTATCATCTGTTTTATCAACATAGTTTATTTTCACATCCGATGCTGCTTGATTTATCAGCTTTTGCTGAACTTCAGACAATTCTTTTCCATTTACTACATCTATTTCTGCTGTATAAAATGGATTGCTCAGAAGCATTAGACACGCGTTTAAATCTTCAGGATCTTCCATATAAGAACTTATCGCATTTTTATAATCTTCATACTTGGCATCCCAGAGTTCAGAAGTTTTTTCATCCTGCCTATAGTCTGTCAAAGAATAATTATTCTGCAAATATTGGCCAATATACTCAGTTAGCTTTTTGGCTCCGCCTCCGTTAAGATGTCCACCATCATCTACAAAATCTACCTCATAATCCACAAGATCATCTTCATATTGCAGATTTAAATAGGTTACATTCATTTCAGCAGCAATTCTGTATACTTCGTTAGATGCCTGTTGGGCCCTTTCTTCAGCATTATAAGGTATATTTATAAGAAAAATCTGAATACCATTTTCATTACATAGATCAACTATTTTTCTAATATAGGTCATTCCTACGGATTCATAACCATCAAGTCCTGTATCCTGAGAAATTAGTTCCTCTTTAACTGATTTTTTTACAGTTGCTTCATAGTCACTTCCATTTTGAGAGAATTCAGGATTAGATCTGATATCAAAAACATTTATAAGATCTGTTTCTGACAAATCTCTCCATCTGTTATGGTACAGCAAAAAAGGATACGTAAAACCTAATCTCGTGTCCTCATCATCAAACAGTTCATTTATAGCCTCTTTTTTTACATCATCCATTGGAAATATATCAAAAGAATTGTGAGACGTACCATACCCCCAGGCAATTTCATCTCTATCACAGAAAACCACATCCAGTATAACCATTTCAGGAACGTGATATTCCAAAGCCATTTTTAATTGCCAATAACTAGTGGCAAGAGAATTATTTCCATTAGCCAGATTATAAGATGTATATCCATAATCTTCCCAAAGCTGCATTGGAATCACTCCATTATTCATGTGGCTTGCCCCGAGAAAAAATATCTCATACTCTGTATCATCATGAAAAAAATTATAGAATTTAACCTTTGAAGAATGAATACTCAGAAGATAAATCACTCCCCATGTACATAAGGCTAGTATAGCAATAAAAATTACTGCCTTAATATATCCTGATGCTCTTTTCATTTTATTGTCCTTTGTCACTCTTTCCTTAAAAATGCAAGTGCTGCCGGAATATCATCCGGTGTAGTAATCTTTATATTATTATATGATCCTTCCACAAGCTTTACCCTGACATCAGTAAAGTATTCTAAAACCATTGCATCATCTGTTATATTTATCCCCTGACTAAGGAGACTTCTCTCATTTTTTATCAGCTCCTCATATGAATTTAATATCAGTTCTCTTTCAAAAACCTGAGGTGTCTGTATCATCCAGACAAGATCTCTGTTTGGAGTTGAAGATGCAAAGCCGTCTTTATCAGCTATTTTTATAGTATCTTTTACTGGCATTCCTGCCACACAGGCTTTATATTCAGATACAGCGCCCTGAAGTCTCTGAAGAATATCATCATCAATAAAAGGCCTCGCACCATCATGAATATACACATACTGATATTCCTCTCCGACTGCTCTTAGCCCATTACATACACTATGATATCTTTGCTTACCTCCCTCAATAATGCATTTTACTTTTGTAAAATGATATTTTTCAACAATCTCTTTCTGGACGTAATCTATATCATCTTTTCCTGTAACAAGTACAATTTCATCAATAAAGCTATTCTCAAAAACATGTAATGCATAGTAAATAAGCGGTTTACCCTCTATTTCCATATACTGCTTTTTTATATTACTTTTCATTCTGCTTCCACTGCCTGCAGAAAGCACAATGGCAGCTGCTTTTGCTTTATTTGTTTGCATGAAATCTTCTCTCTCTTTCACCAAGTGGTAAATTTGGCACGGCATTTAAATCCAGACCGCTCCTTACACCTTTCTTATATTCATAAAAAGCTGCCGCTCCTATCATTGCTGCATTATCCGTACACAAAACAGGAGATGGTCTGTAAAAAGATATACCATTATTTGCACAATCTTTTTCAAGCCTTTCTCTTAAAGCTGTATTAGACGCAACTCCACCTGCTATAGCAAGCTTATCATATCCATATTCTTTAACGGCTTTCAAAGCATGCTCTGCAAGAACATCTACAACGCTTTTTTGGAACGAAGCTGCAACATCTGCCTGATTAACCTGTTCGCCCTTCATTTCAAGACCATTAATATAATTTAGTACTGCCGATTTAAGTCCACTGAAACTAAAGTCATATTCAGCATCTTCGATCTTTGTTTTAGGAAATTCTATTGCATCCGGATTTCCCTCCCTTGCAGCCTTGTCTATCTTAGGTCCTCCAGGATAGCCAAGACCAATTGCTCTTGCAACTTTATCAAACGCTTCTCCTGCTGCATCATCTCTTGTCTGACCTATAATATCGTATTCTCCATAATCTTTTACGACCACGAGATGAGAATGTCCGCCTGATGCAACAAGACATACAAATGGAGGCTCAAGATCCTTGTTTTCAATATAATTCGCACATATATGTCCTTCAATATGGTGCACACCTATAAGTGGCTTATCAAGTGCAAAACTAAGCGCTTTAGCCTCTGATACACCAACAAGAAGTGCTCCAACAAGTCCAGGACCATAAGTAACGGCTATTGCATCAATATCTGCAAACGTTAAGGCTGCCTCCTCTAGCGCAGCCTTTACACAATAATCAATTTTTTCTATATGTTTTCTTGATGCTATTTCGGGTACAACGCCCCCATATACTGTATGAAGTGCTATCTGTGATGAAATAATATTTGATAAAACAGTTCTTCCATTTCTGACTATAGCTACAGCTGTCTCATCACAGGAACTTTCTATTGCAAGTATTGTGACATCTGTGCTTTTTACAACATCAGTGTTATTATCGTTTTCTTTTTCATCCTTTACAGACATGAAGATTACACCATCATCTTCTGTAGTCTTATTTATTCTTATATTTTCTTCCATCTTTTCCTCTATTATCAATCTTACATTTGCCTATAACGCATAATGCAGATTGGATAAAAACATTTTCAACTTTTATTCATCAGCGTTTTCAGAAGTCCATCCATATATCTTCCACAATCCAGCACTGTCTTTTCTAAGTACAAAAAGGTATACAGTAGACTGCGTTGCAGTAGAATGTCTTACAGCATAAATGCATTGAACATATGCAACATCATAGCCATCAACCTGCGTATAACTTATATCACTTGCGCTTTGAACAGTATATGTGGAAATTGCATAATCATCTGTCTTTTTCTGAGTTACGTCTGATTTTATTCCTGAAGGATAGTTAACCTGATTAGCCATTAACTCATCATCAAATAGCCCACCGAGAACATTTGCCATTTTAGAAAACTCATCATCTGTGTAATCATATTTATACATTACCTGCATTATCTTAGAATACAATTCTACTACAGCTGTAGGTGAAGTCGGATATGATGTACTTAAATCAATTGTAGTTATTTCTTCTACAGGAGTAAGTGTTTCTTTCTCTCCAGACTGATCTGTGCTGCCATTTTTCTTAAGCATAAAATTAAATATAAGAAAAATTATAACTGCTGCTGAAATAATGATTATAACTGCTTTGATTACTGCTGAATTATCATTCTTTGCGCTCATATTCTCTCCCTCTCTTTGGCAATGAATAACTTACTCTTCGGTTTCGTCTTCAAATTTAAGCGTTATACTTCTTCCATCTTTTGCTGCAATTGTATTATTAAATATTTTTTTGGTTTCAGGTAAAAACTCCATCGGATTTACAAGAGATGGACTGTAATGTGTAAGCCACATTTCTTTAACCTCTGCTTCTTTGGCCATCTCAGCCGCCTCGTAAAATGTCATATGCTTATGCTCTCTGGCTTTTTGAAGCTTATCCTTTTCTCCATACATACCTTCACAAATAAAAAGATCTGATCCCTTTGCATTTTTTACAATGCTCTTTGTAGGTCTTGTGTCTGTTGTGTATGTCAGATGTATTCCCTTACGAGGCTTTCCAAGCACCATCTCAGGTACATATATTTCACCAGCTTCAGTTGTAATCGTCTCGCCTTTTTGGAGTCTTCCCCAGTACTTTTTCTCAATATTATGCTCAAGCGCTGCTTCAACATTAAATTTTCCAGCTCTTGATAATTCCATGCTATATCCATAGCAAGTAATATTGTGATTTACTTTAAATGCCTTTAACTTAAAATCAGGCATTCCTTCCGGTTCAAATATAACCTCGTCATCCTTAATTTCATGAAAAACAATTTCAAAAGGAAGTTCTGGTGCTATTACCCTGAGACTGTTAACAACCTTTTCAAGTCCTCTTGGTCCTATAAGAGTAAGTGGTTCCTTACGTTCAGCATTACCCATTGTAAGCAGCATTCCAGGAAGCCCGCTAATATGATCTGCATGATAATGAGTAAAACAGATAATATCAATAGGATTAGGACTCCATCCTTTTTTTCTCATAGCAATTTGTGTCGCTTCACCGCAATCTATCAATATACTTTTACCATTATATCTGACCATAAGAGAAGTCAGAAAACGGTATGGAAGCGGCATCATTCCGCTTGTTCCAAGCAAACAGACATCTATCATATATATTTTTAGTGAATTATCACTGTTCCTTTCTCCAGTAAATAGCCGCATCATCTGCCGGCTCAGTATAAAATGAAGGTCTTATACCCTCACATTTAAATCCAAGTTTTTCATAAAGCCTTATCGCTGGTGCATTAGAAGCTCTGACTTCTAAAGTATAAGCATTTATTCCAAGCCCTTTGCCCCTTTCGATAAGCTGCTTTAACATCTTATATCCAATCCCATCATTTCTATGGGCTTTAGATACAGATACGTTGGTTATTTCTCCATCTCCAGAAACATTCCTAACGCCACAAAGTCCAACAATTTTGCCAGTCTTTTCAGCTACTACATATATTGTATCATCTCTAGTACTTGCTTCAAGAATCTGTTTTTCCGTCCAGGCTTCATGACCAAGTGATTCTTTTTCAAGCTCATATGCCTCTGTAATATCTTCAGCACGCATTTCTCTTATTCTGACAATTCCAGGTCTCTTTGTTGTCTTTTTACTGCCTTTTGGAGATCCTCCCTCACGTTCTGCCTGAGACATACGAAGATAATCAGGCGCAAAATCCATTCCATTTATTGCACCACCATCTTCATATATTTTCTGTGCAAGAGCCGCTACTGAAGCAGCGCTCTGTCTATTATGATTCAAAAGAGCAACAGAAAAAGGAACCTGAATAAGTTCTTCCAGTTTATCATGATATACTGGTACACCATCACCAAGAAAAATAACTGTTTTACCAAGCTTATTGATTTTTTCTGTAAGTTCATCTATAGAGCATGCCATTTGAGACTCTATTGTTTTCATTGTATAAGTTATCTGCCCTGTGCCTTCATGTGTTGTAGGAATAAAGGTATATAATCCTGTATAAACCTGATTTCTTCTGGCATCCATCATTGGACAAATTATTTTTTCCGCTCCGTACAGATTGTAAGCCATCCCATCTACTGTTGGGACAGGAATAAGTGGCTTATTAAGTGCAAGGCACAGTCCTTTTGCTGTAGCAGCTCCTATTCTAAGCCCCGTAAAAGATCCCGGACCCTTGGCAACAGCTACTGCATCTATCTGTTCAAGATCCATTCCTATGTTTTTTTTAATCGCATCCATCATTGGAACAAGGATTTGCGAATGTGTCGTTTTAAATTGTATTGAAAATTCAGAAACAAGTATGTCGCCATCAGTAACTGCTACTGATGCAACAAGTCCTGAAGTATCTATTGCAAGTATCTTCAAGTTACACCACCTTAATCTATATCTGTTAACGTAATAAGTCTATAATCAAAGCCTTTTTCAAGGTCTTTTTCTATACATATCTCTGTATATTTCTCCGGAAGGATTTCCTCGATAAGATTTGCCCATTCTATAAAGCATATACCATCGCCGTAAAAATAGTCTTCATATCCAATTTCATCCATTTCAGAAACATCACCAATTCTATATACATCAAAATGATAAAAAGGTATTCTGCCTTCATCATAAACCTGAAGAATTGTAAATGTTGGACTGTTTACAGGTCCTGAGATTCCAAGCCCGGCTGCGACTCCCTGCGTTAGAACTGTCTTTCCAACCCCAAGATCGCCCACAAGTGTATACACCATTCCAGGCTTTGCATTTTCGCCTATTCGTTTTCCAAGTTCAAAGGTTTCTTTTGCACTTGTTGATTCTACTTTAATTACTTTCACTTTATTTTCCCTTATCTAACATCTAAACATAATTCAATCAGCATAATAATACCATTAATGCAAAATTTGTACAAAAAAAGGAATCGCAAGGCGATTCCTTTAAATTAATAATCATTATCAAGAATAAGATGATCAGCCATTAGATGCTGGAGCTTTTTTCTGTACTCTGCTAACTGTACCTGTCTTAAGAATAGGGCTGATTCTTTTATAAATTAAAACTGTAATAACAGAATCTATTCCGCCCTTAAGAATATTAAGAGGTGCAACACACATGATTACAAAGCTTGTAACGTCTGTAACGTTTGGATTTATTGCTGTTCCCATACCTATAAGTGATTCAAGCGGCATTCCATAAAGGGCTGCAAATGCAGGAAGAAGATATACAGCATTAAATATTGTTCCGCATGCCGTAATTGTAATTGTGCCAACAACTGTAGCAATAATCGCTGTTTTTCTTGTCTTCTTAAATGAATAAATAATTGAAGCTGGAAGAACAAAACTACATCCAACAATGAAATTGGCTAGTTCTCCAACAAAAGCTGTTGTAGTTCCCTGAAAAATAAGATTTAAAAGAATCTTTATGAACTCTATAAGAACACCTACTATAGGTCCAAATGCAAATGCTCCTATAAGTGCTGGTAGATCACTTAAATCTATTTTGTAAAAGCTTGGCGCAAATGGCAGTGCAACCTCAAAAAACATAAGTACAAACGATATAGCTGAAAATACACCAATTACAACCATTGTTCTTGTGTTAAGAATTCTTTCGTTTACTCCTGATTTCTTTCTGGCAAGCTTTTCAAAAGCATAGGTCACTATAAACAGCGCTAAGACAATCGCCAGAAATCCTAATACAAATCCTGCATTTTCTGAAATACTTGTTAATAAATTGTTATTCATAATTCCTCCATTTTCCCTCCGGGAGATCTTTGTAAAATAAAAAATACCCAAGCCAATAGACCGGGGTACCAATTTATTATTGCTAAAAAGTGTAAACTCAATAGCATATCTCATATCTTCTCTCATCCAGACTTTACTGTCGGTTTTGGAATTTCACCAAATCAGCTTGATAATAGCTCGCGGACTTTACCGCCGGTCGGGATTTACACCCTGCCCCGAAGATTTCTCTATTTATTTCAAACATATAATAAACCTATCATTTATAATTATCAACTTTTTTATAATAAAAAATTATAAAAAAAGTGAAAAGTCTCTAAATTCCGCGCCGTTGCTTTGACTTTTGCATATTGCATGCATAGAATTAATTTATAGAGTTTTACTATAGTATCTGTTTACTGAATAATTTCCAAGGGAGCTTATATGAGGCGAGTAGTAACAAAAAAACTTGTACCTGGAATGGTACTTGCCGATAATGTTTATACATACAACAGCAATCAGCTGGTTTTGCCTAAAGGATTCGTTCTGGATGACAAAGCCATTACAAAGCTTGCCTTCTATTCAATTATAAATGTACTCATAGATGAAAAAACAGTTTCCCCTGATATAGCAACTGTTCCTGATACAAGATCCTATTCAGAAAGACTTCGTGATACCCCAGAATTCAAAGAATTCAAATCAGACTTTGAAGATTGTGCAAGCAATTTCAAAAATGTCATAACAGACATCGTAAGAAACAATAAGCCACTTGTAGTAAACGACCTGGTGTCTCCAATTTATAGTCTTATATCTAAGGGAAAGGGGCCGTCTAATATATTTGATATGATTCACTCATTAAGATCCTATGATGATGCAACATATACCCATTGCATCAATGTAGCCTTGATAAGCAATATTATTGGACAGTGGCTAAAGCTTAGTGATGAGGATATTTCAATTGCAACCCAGGCAGGACTTCTTCATGATATTGGAAAACTCCTTATCCCTGGTGAAATAATAACAAAACCAGCAAAGCTTACACCTGCTGAATACTCAATTGTACAGACTCATCCCCAGCAAGGTTATCAGATACTGCGTGATCTTCCTATATCTGAACATGTCAAAAACGCTGCACTAATGCACCATGAAAGAAGTGACGGATCTGGATATCCATTGCATCTGCATGGATCTCAGATAGATACCTTTGCAAGAATCGTTTCAGTAGCAGATGTATATGATGCCATGACCTCTGCCAGAGTTTATCGTGGTCCGTTATGTCCATTCATTGCAATTCAGATGTTCGAAACAGAAGGTCTACATAAATATGACCCAAATGTCATTCTTACTTTTTTACAAAACATAGTGAATACCTACCTTCTTAACAAAGTAAGGCTTAATGACGGTAGCGAGGGCGAAATTGTTTTTATCAATCGTGATCATCTCGCAAAACCCACAATTAAATGTGCTGATAAATATATAGATTTAAGCATTAAACATAATCTGTATATAGAGACAATACTTTAAAACCCCTAAGATAATTTATATCTGCAATGCAGTATATACCATCTCAGGGGTTTTTATTATGCATATCTAAGTTTAAACTTCTGAAGTTCTCTGTCAGAGTCGACTTTTGTAATCTGTGCTCCAAGCTCTCTAAGCTTGGCGTCAAATTCCTCATATCCTCTTTCAATATATCTTATATCTTCTACTGTTGTGAAGCCTTCAGCTGTAAGTCCGGCAATGACAAGCGCTGCACCAGCTCTAAGATCAGGAGCCGAGATATCTGCACCTGTATATTTATCAATTCCATCAATTATTGCTGTACTTCCTTCAACCTTTATATTTGCACCCATACGAGTAAGCTCATCAACATATTTAAATCTGTTTTCAAATATGCTTTCTGTTACAAGACTTACACCACTTGCAAGACCTAATGCAACTGTAATCTGTGGCTGCATATCTGTTGGGAATCCAGGATAAGGAAGAGTCTTAACATTGGTCTTCTGCAGCCTCTTGGTAGCAACAACTCTAACTGCATCATCAGATTCCTGAACCTGACAACCCATTTCTACAAGCTTAGCACTTATAGACTCTAAATGCTTAGGTATAACATTTTTAACAGTTACGTCGCCCATAGTTGCAGCTGCCGCAACCATAAATGTACCTGCCTCAATCTGATCAGGTATGATAGTGTATTCTGTACCATGCAGTCTTTCCACACCTCTGATACGAATTACATCTGTACCTGCACCTTTGATATTTGCACCCATACTGTTTAAAAAGTTTGCAAAATCAACTACATGTGGCTCCTTGGCTGCGTTTTCTATAATTGTCTTTCCTTCAGCCATTACAGCTGCCATCATGATATTTATAGTAGCACCTACACTTACCACATCAAGATAAATATGATTTCCTACAAGCTTATCAGCCTTTGCATCAATCATTCCATGTTCTATTGAAACATTGGCTCCTAAAGCTGTAAAACCTTTAATATGCTGATCAATAGGTCTCAATCCTATATTACAGCCTCCAGGAAGAACAACCTGAGCTGTTTTATATTTTCCAAGTAGTGCTCCTATAAGATAATATGAAGCACGAATTTTTTTAATATAATCATTTTCTATAGTGTGATTTGTTATCTGAGAAGCATTAATTTTTACAGAATGCCTTCCAGTTCTCTCTATAAGTACGCCTATACTTGACATTGCCTGGAGCATTACATTTGTATCTGCTTCATCTGGCATATTGTCTATATATACAGTTTCACTACTCATTGTGGCAGCTGCTAAAATGGCTAATGCCGCATTCTTAGCTCCGCCTATTTCAACTTCCCCAACAAGAGGAGTTCCACCTTTTATAACATATTTTTCCATAATATAACCTCTAAGGCTTATCCCAAAATTTGAAAATTTCTTTTTTTCTTCGGCAAGAATTAGTTATACCACAATTTACCAATTTTGTAAAATAGACGTACAAGTCACACATCTACGAGCTTTCCGAAAACCGTCCCCTCACAAGTCCCGTAAATTAAGGTTTTTTAATTCAAATAATCTAATGGATTTACCTGTGTTCCACCAATTAATATTTCAAAATGCAAATGCGGTCCGGTACTTACACCCGTATTTCCAGAAAGAGCTATTTTTTCTCCCTGACTTACCGATTGACCGACTTTAACCAATATTTTTGACAAATGACCATATCTCGTCTGTCTGCCATCCGAATGGCTTACATATACAACATATCCATATCCACTTCCCCATCCGGCTCTTGTAACAACACCGGAAGATGATGCCATAACAGCTGTACCAACTGGTGTTGCCCAATCGACACCTTTATGGAATGAACTTGCTCCCTTTGTAGGAGATGTTCTTCTTCCAAAGCCAGAAGAAAGTCTTCCGCCTGATATAGGTTTTATATAGGTTGGAGGCACAATTGTACCTCTTTCAATTATTTTAGGAACCGCTGCGTATGTAACTTCTTCTTTTTCAATTTCTGTACTAAGTTCTTTATCATTTTCATATGATTTTAGAGCAACTACTCTTCTATGTCCTGCAGAAGGTTCCTGAATAACCTTTGATTCAGTTGTGTACCAACTATCATTATCAACATACTGAACCTCTGCTTCATAATCCTCTTCATAATATTCTTGAGCTGAATAAACAACTGAAAGCTCAGGTTCAGGAACTGTAACTACAATTTCATCCTCAACTCGTATGAGTGAAGTCTCACTTTCAATAGCATCATTCATATCAATAAGTTCCTGAAGAGACAATCCAAACTTTTCTGCAATCGTTCCAAGTGTATCTCCCGATTGAACTTCATAAATTTGATTTGTTTCTTTATCTTTTGTTACCTCAGCTATCGCTGTATCAAGATCAGATATTTCTTCCTGTGGCATATAGGCTTCTACAATTTCAATCTTATCACCAAAATCTATACTCTGAAGTCCAAGCTCATAGTCTTCAAAGCTCTTTTCCTCTGTAGTAGGAGCTACGTCTCCGACAATAGTAGCCAAAAATTCATTATAACCAGATTGTGGAAGACCATTTTTGGCTTCCTCCTCTTTTTCTATTTCTCCTGTCGTAGCAACCTGAGTAGTCAAAACATTAACTTCTCTGGATGGATCAAGAACAAGATTTACATCATACTGACTTTCTGTATCATATTTTGAAAGAGATGATTTTAGTAATTCAAGTACATCTTCTATACATGAAAGATTTATAGAATATGTATTTATCTTTAATGTATACGATCTTTCAAGTGTAGTTATTACACTTCCACTTAAGATTTCAATCATCTTCTCTGTTACATCAGATTTATCATCAACCTTGCCCCAAAGAGCTTTACTGCCTGCTACAGTCAGATCAGCCTTTGCCATTACAAGTTCTTCGCTTTGACTTGCGATTACTCTTCTGGCATCTCTAAGGCACTTCTGAGCATCGGCCTTATTTCCTAAGGTTCCAACAACCGTTCCATTAAGGCTTACTTCAAAAATATTATCCGCAGTTGTTTTTAGTGGAGTAAAATTCGGCATAAATAATATCCACAATGCAATAATAACCAAATTAGCCTGCAGATTCCATATTCGTACTTTTCTATAATATTTCTTAAAACACTTCATTACTTCTTTGTTTTCTTTACTTTATCTTTCTTTTTATTTTTCTTTGCCGGATTCTTTTTAGCAACTGAATATCCAAATTTACCAAGCTTCTTTCCAAGTTCGAAATATTCCCCATGGGAATATGCAACAAGATTGGCTTTCTTTAAATCAAGCCTACCTTTTTCATCCAGATATTCTTCATCTACATCAACACACATTACTTCAGCAACAAACATTACATGTGTTCCAAGAGGTATACTCTGAATCACCCTACATTCTATATTTACCGGGCTTTCTTCTATTCCCGGAGCTGATATTTTATTTGACTGACTTGGTGTAAGCCTCATCTCTTTAAATTTATCAAAATCTTTACCTGATCTCACGCCACACCAGTCAGATGCGTATGCAAGTGATTTACTGGTAAGATTTATAACAAACTCTCCGGTTTCTGAAATTATATCATAAGAATACCTTTCCGGTCTTACAGAAATAGAAACACAAGCAGGTGAACTACATACATTGCCCGCCCATGCAACTGTAATAATATTAGGTTTTTCTCCCTCACGGGCGCAACTAACCATCACCGCAGGAATAGGATATAACATATTCCCGGGCTTCCACATTTGTTTTGACATAATTTATCCTCGTTTAAAAAAGTCCAAAAATTCGCAGGCAAACAATTACAAGTGTAGCAACACTTACAAGCAGCGAAATAATTGATAGCGGAACTACTGCATTGTTCTTACTTCCAATCTGAGTATAAAGAGTATCAATTTTTCTGGACATCTCTTTAAACTCATCACCCATCTTTTCTTCTAATTTGTCGTTACTAACTGCATCAAGTATTTCTTTAGTCTGTTTTTTCTGCTCGTCGACAAAAGAAGCCTGTACATTTCTATATATTCTTACACCAACATCATGTGTTTTATTATCAGATTCATCAAATCTTTCAAGTAGTTTCAGATTAACGCCATCAAGCACTTCTCCAACTCTATCCTGAAGATCTACAAGCATCTTAATAAGCTGCTCGTCTTCTACACCAGCATTTTTATTTATATATGCTCTGATCTGCATAAGAAGATCTTCAGTACGACTTGCATTCTCTTTGAGCTCTGCAATTTCATTCTGATAATTCTCCTGCTGCTTTTTTAATCTATTGGTTTCTGCTGCTTCGGCCGCTGCATTAGCTCTGATTATCTCCCCTGCACCGAGTTTCTGTGAAAGCTTCTCCATCAAATTATCCATAGTTTCTTCCCTCTCTCCACCTTTCATAATTAACAAGGCAATATTACCATTCTAGATTAACATCTGCTATGCATTATATACAATATTAACTTTGATACTTTTAAAAAATTGTCTAAATTTACTTTTACTTCATTCTTTGTTCATAAAAATTTCATATTTGGTTGTTATATTATATCTATCGAAAGGGAAATCCCTTCAATAATTCGGAAAGATAGATAAATTTTTTCATAATAGCCTGGGCGTCGAAAGATGCCTGGGCACTCCTCATTAATGGAGAGTTTTTAACTCTCTTCTTTTTCCTTTTCCATTTTAGCTGAAATACTAACTATCTCATCGTTTAACGATAGCATTTTATCATCTAATTCAGATACCATATGGGCGCACTCATAAAGTTCCTGATTAATATGTGCTGGTGCCTTACCCTCAAATTTATACTGGATTTTGTGCTCGAGACTGGCCCAAAAATCCATTGCAACTGTCCTAATCTGTATTTCCACTTTAACATTACTCATTTTATCCGAAAGATATACAGGAATTGAAACCAACATATGATAACTTCTATAGCCACTTTTCTTAGGGTTCATAATATAGTCTTTGATTGTAAGAACCTGCAAATCCTTTTGATTGGCAAGCATATCAGCAATACGATATATATCTGATGTAAAAGAGCATATTATACGTATTCCGGCAATGTCATTAACATATTTAACCATATTATTAAGAGTAGTATCGTAACCATGCTTCTTTAATTTTTTTACAATGCTCTCAGGTGACTTAATCCTTGATTTGACATGTTCAATAGGATTATATCTATGCACCTCCTGAAATTCCGCATTAAGAATTTCTATTTTTGTATTAACCTGCTTGAGAGCAGAGTTATACAATAGTATAACTTCTTCCCAGCTCTTTATATCTCCATCAGATAATTGTAAACCCATATTTCCCCCATAAATTTATTTCTATAATACTTTTACGCCCAGAAGCTTTTATTCATTGTAAACTTTAATATCAAAAATCTGGGTAGTTTTTTATAATTTTTGCCAAGTTTGTAACCTATAAATCTGCCCCCACACATTATTATATAATGCGGAACCAAATAAATCTTCCCTAAACTTATAAAATTATTAATTGTCTGCTTTACCATTTTGATTCCCTCGCCCTCTGAGCTTACATTCTCAAAGACTTCGGGATGCTGAGCCTGAGATACACCTATATCAAAATTTCTATGAAATTGCTGCATCAGAGAATAATTATGTGAGTGTATTACTCCCGCATCAGATGCATAATAAATGGCATAATCGTTTGCTATCACCTTTTCAGCATATATCATATCTTCATTAAAAATAGCCTTATTTATAAATCCACCAAGTTCATCAAATATTTTTCTCTTATAAAGCGCACATACATTTGAACAAAAATATGTTTTTATTCCAAGTCGATTAATATCAGACTTTGTTTTTTTGATAGATTTACTTGGATAATTAAACTTCCTGGAAAATCTCTCTGCATAATTACAGTCAGATCGTGGATACTGTCTTGCATAGGAAACCGCAACATTTTCATCATCAAACCCTGCCAAAAGATTTTCTATCAGTTTATTATCACGTGGAAAAGCATCCTGTGTCATCATCAAAAAATATTCCGCATCAGAATGGTCAACGCCTTTATTTCTCGTTTTACCATGATCAAATTCTGATTTTTTCAAATGCTCTATTTCAATCTCAGGATATTCAGAAAGAAGATTTTTCCCATGAGACAAGGCGTCAATATATTTCTTTTCAGTATTCATTAGAATAATCTTTGATGGCTTAACAGATTGATTCCTAAGTGACTCTATAAGCATAAAGATTTCTTCTCCCGGATTATAAACCGGTATTATTACATCTACAGTACTCATTATATTCCCTCAAAAATAGGGAGCCTTAAGCAAAAACTTAACGGCTCCCTATATATATTCGTTTTTAATAAATTATTACTCTCCAAGATATTCCAGCTTATCTGCATCAATCTTATCACTATATTCCTGAATATCAGAAGATACTGTGTAAGTTGAATCCTCAAATAAAAATTCATGAAGCCATTCTACATTAGAGACAAGTGTTACAGGAATAACACTACTTCCAGCATCACCCATATTACCTGTAGTACGCATTTCTGAATTAGGGAAACCATCATTAGCAACTACAGTATATGTTGTTATTCTTGAAAGCAAAGGAATAATATCTTCTGTTAAATCCAATGATGTATATGTTTCTTCAAATACTTTGCTTGCAATATCTGTAAGTTCTGAAAGGGATGCTCCCTGGGCCTTTTCCAAAATTGCCATAAGCACAGTTCTCTGACGTTCAGCACGTTTAAAGTCATCTCCTGCAGTATATCTGATACGACAATATGCTGTTGCCTGCAATCCATCCAAAGTCTGTGTTCCAGCTGTAGTAACAGGAGTATATGTAATTCCCATTTCTTCAGCCATTGTAGACTGATAATTGTTCAAGTGAGTAATTTCGTTTTCTTCAACTGTAATTGTAACACCGCCGACTTCATCAACTACATCTTTAAGTCCTCTAAAGCCAATAGTTACAAAATCAGTTATATCAAGGTCAAGGTTCTTATTAAGCATTGAAATAGCCTGATCAGGACCGCCCTTAGCATATGCAGCATTACATTTATTGTAGCTGTCATTTCCCAGATTCAAATATGTATCTCTATATACAGATAATAACTTGATTTCAGATGTAGCATTATTTATAGATGCAATAATAATTGAATCGCTTCGTGTATTCTTATCAAGCTCTCCATCTCTTGAATCAACACCAAAAAGAGCTATATTAGTATATCCTTCAAGCGTTTCATTCTCAGCTACACCTTCATTCATTTCTTCTATGATCTGCTGTTCATTTAAATTAACTTTACCAACTTTATCAACACCAATTTTTCCAAATAGTGTGAATACTACAAATATAAGAATCAGCAATATTACTATTTCTACAATAAATAATGCTATTGCTTTTTTCTTATTCTTTCTCCTACGTTTTACAGGTCTTTTACCATTACCTGACCTTTTTCTATTATCCTCAAACTCATCATCTCGTCTGTTTGACATATCGGATTGTCTCCTTTGTACATAGCAAGAAGCTATTTTAATCACTCGATATATTTTGCCATAAAACAGTAAAATATACAAGCATAATTGAATTTAAGGTAACAAACCTGTTTGTGTCTTAATAAGCATTTTTATTTACGAAACCATGTCCAAGAGTTCCAACCAGAATTTTAAGATCAAAGCCAATTGACCAGTTTTCTATATAGTAGATATCATAATCTATTCTCTTTCTAATTGAAGTATCTCCTCTATAGCCATTGATTTGTGCCCATCCTGTAAGTCCTGGTCTTACCTGATGTTTGACCATATACCTTGGAATCTGTTCTTTAAACTTCTCAACAAACTGAGGTCTTTCCGGACGAGGTCCTATTAATGACATATCTCCTTTAAGAATATTAAAAACCTGTGGCATTTCATCTATACTGTGATGTCTAAGAAATCTTCCGAACTTTGTTACTCTTGGATCATTCTTTGTGGTCCAGCCTTTCTTCTCCTGACTCTCACTCTGAACCTCCATAGTTCTGAATTTGTACATCATGAATTTTTTACCCTGAAGACCAACTCTCTCCTGTTTAAAAATGATTGGTCCTTTGCTTGTTGCCTTGATACCAATAACAGCAAAAAGCATAAATGGTGAAAAAACGACCATTGCAACGAGAGAACCCACTATATCCATAAGACGTTTTATAAATTTATTAAAACTACTTGCAAGTGGAATATATCTTATGTTAATAACGGCGAGTCCCTGAACATCTTCTGTGTAAGGATTACTTGGGAAAAGACTTGTATAATCCGGAATAAATTTAGTATGAACACCTGATTTCTCACATAGAGCAACCAGTTCTTCCAGCATATCATATGCATCCAAAGGAAGTGTAATTGTAATCTCATCATAATTATTATTATCAAGATAATTTTGAAGTTCTGATATCTTGCCAAGAACTTTAATACCATGATATGAAGTTCCCACAGGTACATTATCATCAAGTATTCCAGCTATTGAATAGCCCCATTGAGGATTTTCTGTAACCCTTGAAACGTATGCCTCAGCTGCTCTTGAATATCCGACCAGCATAATATGTTTAAGATTATATCCTTTGGCTCTAAAATAACGCAGAATCTTACGAAGTGTTATCCTTGAAATTGAACCAAGAATAATATTAATTGCAAAAAATATAGTGATCATTCCTCGAGAGAAATGAGTCATTTTAATAATGAAAAGTACTACAAAAACGCCAAGCATTCCTACAATGTTGGCTTTTATAATACTAGCTATTTCACCCGTAAGCTTAGTTGCTCTTTTTGGCGTATACAAATTAAAAGCGGAATATAATACCAAATATCCCGGTATTAGAAAATACAGCGCCCTAAAATAAATATCCATTGGTAAGACACCAATCGGCGGCTGATTCTGAAGTTCCCTAGTCCCTATAAATACAATTCTAATATACCAGGCAAGCATATAAGACAGTGCAATTACTAGTGCATCAAGTACTATATGCAGCCTGTTTAAATTAGCCTGATTATCTTTTATCATACTCTACTCAACACCCATACTGGTTTTTATTATTTTCATTCTAATACATTTAAGTTTATCCAACAAGTCTGCGAATACAATTCCACCACAGTTCTAATTGTAAAACAACATAATTAGGAATGTTTTTTAATCTAATTTCCACTTTTCTGTCGGTATTTGAGGAACTTTTTCTAATGCCATCTGATAAGCCTTTTAAATAAGCTTTTATAAGTCCCTTCTTATAAAAATATACCATTTTAATCAATATCCCCATCAATATTAATGGCAAATTTATTATAAGCTGTAGTAGTGGGAAATTTTTATATATAAAATATATATTATTTGCCACAGTTAGTTTTTCTTTAAATTCATTATATCTCGAACCAGAGGTTCCACTTCCTGCGTGATAAACAATTGCTCCCGGATCATAAATGTTTTTATATCCATAGATTCTTGCCCTATATCCAACATCTACATCCTCAAGATAGCAGAAGTGTTCATCGTCAAAATATCCTATTTCTTCAAATATTTTTTTTCTGTATATTGCAGCTCCTGCACATGCAGATGTTATTGGAGCTAATTTTCTATAGTTTGACTTTGATTTATCTCTTCCAGGAGAAAAAGCCCATCCAAGAGCGCAGTATAAATCACCACAATCATCGATATTATGCGGTTCTTTCATCTGTAGCATCTTTGACGATATACTAAATATTTTTTTATCTTTCTTAATGGTCTTAAGCAAATGTTCAGTAGCATGCTTCTCTAAAACAGTATCATTATTAAGCAAAAAAACAAATTCTGTCTTTGCAGATTTTATTCCTACGTTTACAGCATTTGCAAATCCTGTGTTTTCCCCTAGTTCAATGAGTTCGAACTCAGGATATTCTTCTTTAATAAGAGCAAGGCTTTTATCAGTTGATCCATTATCAACTATTATTACCTCTGATCTGATTGTCTGCTTTTTTATGCTTTCAAAACAGTCTTTTACATATTTTATTCCATTATAATTAGGAATAAGAATTGTAACTTCTGCTATTTCTTTTTCCACTATGATCTCCCGCTTATCACATTAAAATAATGTGGATCCCACAAAACACGGTATCCCATTTCTGTAGCTTTTTTACAAAAACAAATACTTAGATTAATTATATCATTTTCATTTACTTTCGCATTTACTTGTGTAAGTGTATCAATATACTCTCGACCAAAAACCTCATTATATAACGGTTTTAATTCATCTCTAATCTGCATACATCTTGCATCAACTGCGTTAACATCCTGCTGAAGAACAGCTTTATGCTGAAATCCACCACTATACCCCTTTTGCAGTTTATTATACAAAACTTCACCATTAAAGTTATATGCTCCGCCAATTATAGATCCTTTTTTATCAACAATTTTCCCCCCGAC
The DNA here is from genome assembly GCA_024688095.1 of Butyrivibrio sp. Classification (GTDB taxonomy): domain Bacteria; phylum Bacillota; class Clostridia; order Lachnospirales; family Lachnospiraceae; genus Butyrivibrio. Next base: position 2,156 of record JAILEJ010000327.1, on the reverse strand, counting down.
AATTCCTATATCTGGTCTTGATCTTAAAATGCCAGAAGAATAATTAGTTCTGTAAAAACCAACATGTGGAAGTTCTTCAACCTTGGCATCTATATTCCGACTTCTCCAAAAATCTGTGACTGCATTTTTTCCAGCTGTATAAGCATATGCTTTACTTGTTGGATTTGAAGCCGTTGATGACTCATGACATCTCCAATGATACAGCACTTTATCTATATGTTTTATGCCTTCTCCAATATTCTTTAAATCATCCTGTTTATATGTACAGGCTCTAATAAAAAGGTCAAAATCCTGGGCTCCATCATATGCTTTTCTCAACATAAGATCTTTAATAATATCTTTTCTAATGACCGTAAAATGACATATATAATTATTTGACATAAGGTAATCAAAATTAAAATCTGGTTTAGCATGATGTTCATAAAAAGCACTACCATCAGAATTTGTCTTATCTTCATCTGAATAAATAAGTCTTACATCTTTCTTCTTTTCCTGCGCCTCAATTATACATTTGGCAAATTCATAAAGTGCATTAGGTTCGATGTAATCATCATGGTCCAAAAGTGCAATATAATCACCTTTTGCCATCTTTATACCTTCATTTGTATTATCAGATATTCCACCATTATTTTTAAGAGGAATGTAAATTATCCTGTTATCTTTTTGGGAATATTCTTTTGCAATATCTTCAACAGATGCACGCTTTTTGTTTTCGTCGTTTGTTGAAACATTACCAGAAACAATATTCTGTGATGCACCTGCATCAGCCAAAATCAATTCAAACTTCCCATATGATTGTTTCTGAACACTATCTATTAATTTTCTCAAATACATTTCAGGAGTCAGATAACACGGAACTACAATAGAAAAAAGTGGCAACTTCAAATTATCATTTTGCCATCGTTCAGACTCTGTTCTCTGTCTGTCAATTTCTTCCTTACTCACTGGAGAAAATTCATAATTATCTTTCTTATTATCATCCAGTCTTTCCATGGCGGCATAATAAGCAGCGCTGATTCCATTTCTTTTCGCATATGCAATTGTCTTTCTGACTGAATCTTTAATACTCATTTAACCAGTAAGTCTCCTGTTTACAATACAATATAGATTATTGATTTTCTTCTATAGATCAATAAGCGCACCCATACCATACCATGTTCTTATAAAGAAGGTGCATATCCTGCGTTCCATTATAGTGCATAAATCCAATCTCCACAATTGCAACCCTAATCTCCACCATTAAATTCCTTCTTTGATCTGATTCTTTTTTCCTTTTTTTATTCATGAAGAATTAAATTTTGCTTTGTTCTCATCCCTCTTCAAATTTTATTGATATATGGAATTAACTTTATATTCATCACTCAATTCCAAATTTCTGTTTATTTTCTTTATGAATTAAATACCTATTTAATTCGCAAAACAGTGTGAACTTCTACCACTTTCTAAAACGATTATATTAAAGCCTATCGCATCATAACAGTTATTTACTTCTTTATTTATCAGGTGGTTGATTACCTTATGGCCAAAGAAAAAGGCATGTCAAGAGTTCTAAGAACCGCGAAGCGGCTTGCTCTTTACATGCCTTTTCCTTTTGCTATCCTATCTAAAACGCCTGATAAATTAAAAATCATAGTTTTCTACCTGCATAACAATTCACTTTCTATGACACATGAACTTTCAATGTTTTAGAAAAGACCTTTTAAATATAAATTTCATTTTAATTAGAGAGGTAAACTCCCAGTGCCTTTTGAAAAGACTTTTTATACATAAGTTTCTTTTCAAATAGACTGGTGAACTCTTCATTGATTTAGAAGAGACTATTAAAAGCCTATTTCAGAGAAGAACCCTTATTTGGATGCGCGTACTTAATAAAAAGAACCTGATTACAGATTGCTTTTTTCTGTAATCAGGTTCTTTGAATTTAGTACGCTTACATCCAAATCGGAGCGAGAGCGTGTTCTGAACGAAATAGGCTTTTATATAGTCGCTCCAAAACATGGAAAGTTCACCGTCCGTTTTGTGAATTGATTTGTTATTTTTCGATGAGTTCTTTTACGGCTGCTGTAAGTTCAGCTTCTTTCTGAAGTGCATCTTCAAGACCTGTACCCTTTACACCCATATAGAATTTAATCTTAGGCTCTGTTCCTGAAGGTCTT
>JAILEJ010000293.1 GCA_024688095.1 Butyrivibrio sp. | reverse complement strand
AATAACATATTCATCCAGGAAATTTCTAATTTCAACTGGCTTAAGAAGGTTAATGTCCTTATCATCTCTTATAATAGGCTCATCTTCAAACTCTTCTTCTATAATATCTGCACAAATGTCAACACATTCATCGCAAATGTACACCCCTGCAGGTCCGGCAATAAGTTTCTTTACCTGGTCCTGTGTTTTATTACAAAAAGAGCATCTAATCTCTCCGGAATTTTTTCCTGCCATTTCTACCTCATTCTTAACAAAACTTGTTATAAAACGCCACTATTAATATCGGCATTTATGTATCAAAAACTAATAGGCTGATCAATCTTTTTTCTCATCTGCACGTGAAGTAACAATAGAATCGATAAGGCCATAATCAAGAGCTTCCTGAGCTGTCTTCCAGTTATCTCTTTCAGTATCTCTGGCTATTTCTTCGTAACTTCTGCCTGTATTCTCAGCCATAATTCTGTTCATCTTCTCTTTAGTTCTGAGAATATGCTTAGCTGCAATTTCAATTTCTGTAGCCTGTCCCTGTGTTCCACCAAGTGGCTGATGAATCATAATTTCAGCATTTGGAAGTGCCATTCTCTTTCCCTTAGCTCCGCCTGCTAATAGGAATGCTCCCATGCTGGCTGCCATACCGATACAAATTGTTGAAACATCACACTTGATATACTGCATAGTATCATAAATAGCCATTCCAGAAGTGATCTCACCACCAGGGCTATTGATGTACATATGAATATCTTTTTCAGTATCTTCTGCTTCCAGGAATAAGAGCTGTGCTACAACTACGCTAGCAGATGTTGCATTAACCTCTTCTCCAAGGAATATAATTCTTTCTTTTAAAAGACGTGAATAAATGTCATAAGATCTTTCCCCACGACTTGTCTGTTCAATGACATATGGTATTAAACTCATAGCTATCCCTCTTTCCGTGTGTTGTAATTAACACACCTTATATTATACTTTATATTCAATAATTTTAAAAGTCTTTTAGTACCTATCATAAATTCTCATGTTCTAGATGATATATCACAGAAGGATTTTCATCAAGAGAAAGAATATAAAATTTTTATAAAGCTTTGTCCTCTTCATCATAAAAATAAAAAAGAGGTAAAACATTTTATTGTTCTACCTCTTTATATGTTCAAGCAACAAATAAATTATTCAGCGTCTTCTGTCTTTTTCTTTCTAGTTGTCTTCTTAGGAGCCTCTTCATCGTCCTTAGCTTTCTTTGTTGTTTTCTTTGCAGCTGTCTTCTTAGGAGCTTCTTCATCATCCTTTTTAGCAGCTTTCTTTGTTGTCTTCTTTGCAGCTACTTCTTTTGCATTCTCAACAAGGAAATCAGCAGCCTTACGTACAGCAAGATCCATACGCATTGTCTTCTGCTCATTCTCTCCAACAAGTTCCTTAACCTTAGAGAGTTCCATCTTGTACTGATCTGCCATCTTCTGAAGTTCAGCTTCAAGCTCTTCATCTGATGTTTCAAGCTTTTCAGCTGCAACGATAGCTTCAAGAACAAGTCTTGACTGAATCCTTTCGATAGCCTGAGGCTTAACCTGCTCAATCATCTTCTCTACAGAGCTTCCTGAATACTGAAGGTACTGATCAAGTGCAAGTCCCTGATACTGAAGTCTCTGAGCGAACTCATTAACAATCTGTCTCTGCTGTGTCTCAACCATAGCTTCTGGAAGTTCCATCTCAGAATCTTCGATAACAGCCTTAAGAGCCTGTTCTTCTTTCTTATTCTTAGCATCTGCTTCTTTTCTGCTCTCGAGTTTCTTCTTAACGTCTTCTTTGTATTCCTTAACTGTCTCAAACTCAGAGTGATCACTAGCATATTCATCATCAAGTTCTGGAAGTTCTTTTTCCTGAATACCCTTGATAACACACTTAAATACAGCTTCCTTACCTGCAAGTTCAGGAGCCTGATATTCTTCTGGGAATGTTACATTAACTTCAACTTCTTTGTCGATTTCAGCACCGATAAGCTGTTCTTCAAATCCAGGAATAAATGCACCTGAACCGATTGTAAGAGGATAATCTTCTCCTCTTCCACCTTCGAAAGCTTCTCCATCAACAAATCCTTCAAAGTTAAGAGAAACCATATCACCATTCTTAACTGCTCTGTCTGTAACATCAACAGTTCTGGCATTCTTGCCTCTCTCATTATCTATTTCAGCGTCTACTTCCTCATCTGTAACCTTTGTATCTATCTTATCTACTTCAACGCCCTTATATTTTCCAAGCTTAACTGGTGGCTTTAATGCAACTTCAGCTGTGAAGATAAAGTTCTTACCTGCTTCAACCTGAGTTACCTCGATCTTAGGATTAGATACAACTTCTTCTCCGCACTCTTCAACTGCCTTTGGATATTCTTCATTGATTACTTCGTTAGCAGCGTCTTCAAGGAATACACCCTTACCATACATCTGCTCAATAAGCTTACGAGGAGCTTTTCCTTTACGGAAACCTGGAATTGTGATCTTGTTCTTATTCTTCTCGTATGCTTTCTGGATAGCTTTCTCAAGCTCATCTGCTGCAACTTCGATTGTAAGTTTAGCCATGCTCTTCTCGAGCTTTTCTACCTGTACACTCATTTCTTATTAATTCCTCCTAAAATCGTCCAAATATATTACAAACCGAATACGGACACAATCATTTTCAGATTATAACATATCATAAAAAAAAACGCCACAAAAATTTTTGCAGCGTCTTCTTTAACATTTTTCAGATAACTTCTTGTTTCATTTAAATCATTTTCTCTGGCTAAGTCTTGCATTACTATATGACCTGTCACTTGTAACGTCTTCTTTAAACCAGTCAGCCATATTATAATTATTAGCAGCATCCTCATCCGGAAATTCAACCTCGGCTATCCGTATATCATCAAAAGGCTTTTCAAAAATATCCAGCTCTATTTTCATTTCTCCTGACTTAATTATTTTCTTCAAATCATCCCTTCCGGACAAATATTCTTCAGTATAAGCATTCTCATTAAGAGGAATAAGATATCTCTTTTTCTTAATCAGATGACCGTCAGCCTTATCCACCAGATGCTCATAGGACTCTTTATCAAGCGGAAGATTATATTCTTCATGAGACATTATCCCCTGTCCCTTGTATGTCATGTAAAAGTGATCATCTTCTCGTCTTACTCTGATAGCGGGACTCACATTAAGATAGCCCTGTTCTATGTAATGCATCTGATATTTATCAAGATTCTCTGGTATATTCTTTAATGTAAATTTCTTTTCTATTTCTACTCCCATAATCCTACCTTTAATAACAGGTTCTTCACATAACCCTGCATATAAAATCTTATTTTGTCTTATAATTTATATACTATATTTTCTCCAAGCTTATCTGCTGCTTCTTTACCCTGAAATCTTTCTACTATGGCAAGTCCATATGCAATAGCTGTACCCATACCTCTGCTGGTCAAAATATGTCCATCAACTGTGGTTTCAGTTTTCTGCACATCAGCCCCAGTAAGCTGATCCTCACAGGCTGGATAAGAACATGCTTTTTTACCTTTAAGTATTCCCATTCTTCCAAATACGCCAGGCGCAGCACAAATTGCGCTGATATATTTTCCAGCTTTATCAAACTCTGCAATCTTCTCTTTAAGAGGTTCATAATTATCAAGATTTGTCGTTCCGGGCTGACCACCAGGTAAAATTATCATATCAAGCTCATCAAAATTTACTTCTTTAAAAAGCTTATCAACCTGTACCTTTATTCCATGTGATCCCTTAACCATAAGGCTGTCAGAAATGGAAACCATACTAATTTCAATTCCAGCTCTTCTAAGAAGATCAACAACTGTAAGTCCTTCTATTTCTTCAAATCCATCCGCCATAAAAATTGCTGTCTTTGCCATATTTGCCCCTTTCAGAATCGTTTATTGTTCTTTTTTCTTTTTCCTGCCGCGTGCTGCAGTAGACTCTCCTATTATCAGTTCACCCTGAAAATAAATATGCTGATGCCCTGATTCTCCATCAATTATATCAAAAAGGAGGCGTACTGACTCCTTTGAAATTTGTTCCAAAGGTTGCCTTATTGTTGTAAGTCTTGGATTGTAAAAGCTTCCCATCCCTATTCCATCAAAGCCTGCCACACTTATATCCTCCGGAATCCTAAGGCCAGCATCTATGATTGCTCTGCAGGCACCCATTGCAAGAGTATCTGATACGCAGTAAAGAGCTGTAAACTTAACTTTCGAATCAAGTAGCTTTTTGGCTGTTTTATAACCATTCTCCAGACTATAATGATCCATATCTTTTTCAACATATCGGATGAGATCTTCATCGGTTTCAATATCATGACCTGCAAGTGCATCTTCATATCCCTGAAGACGAAGCTGGCCAACGGACATCTTCTCTGAGCCCTCAGTCATTATTGCAATACGAGTATGGCCAAGCCCAATAAGATATTCTGTCATCTTGGCACTTTCAAACTTATCATCCACTGCTACAGTAGAATATTCAGCCTTACTTATTTTGCTTGAGACAGGTGACCCGATTGTAGAAAAAATAAGTGGAACATTAAGTGCTTTTAATTTCTCTGCAGAATGTCTGTATCCACCTCCAAGGAAAATTATTCCCCTTAATCTCTTTTCTTTCTCTAGTTCAAGGGCAACATCTATTTCATCCTCATAGGCTTCTACATGTCTAAGTACGAGAGCATATTTCTTCTTTTCCGTTTCCTGCTCGATAATATCAATCATAGGGCCAAAAAAAGGATTAGTTATACCTTTAATAAGAACAGCTATACATTTGGCATCTGTTCTCTTAAGATTTCTGGCGCTGTTATTAGGTATATAACCTGTTTCTTTGATGACCTCCAGAATTCTTTTCTTAGTCTCAGGATTAATATCAGAATGGTTATTTAGTGCTCTTGAAACTGTACTGACAGCCACTCCGCATCTTTTTGCAATTTCTACTATAGTTATTTCAGCCATTTATCACCCTAAATAAATCAAAACCATTATTGTATCTTTTACCTTTTGTAAATCTGAACAAGTTCATTTATCTTTGATGCAAGTTCCTCGCTTAATGCATCCTTCTTCATTCTCCATACCCAGTTATTTCCAAGTGTAGAAGGAATATTTATACGTGCTTCTGTTCCAAGATCAAGATAATCCTGAATAGGAATAATTGCAGTATTGGATACACTTCCAAATGCCAGTCTTATAAAATCCCATGTTGCGTTCTTAGGATTTCTGATATTTGTATATTTTCTAGCATAAGCTCTGTCTTTTCTTGGAATAGTATTGTACCACGCTCTGGTTGTCTCATTATCATGAGTTCCAGTATATACAATACTGTTTTTTTCATAATTATGTGGCAGATAATCACTTTCCTCTCTGGAATCAAAAGCAAACTGTAATATCTTCATTCCAGGATAACCGGTCTTTTTTACAAGAGCTATAACAGAAGGAGTAAGATATCCTAAGTCCTCCGCAATAATTCTAAGATTTCCAAGTTCCTGCTTTACAGTCTTGAAAAGCTCATATCCAGGCCCCTTCTCCCACTGTCCCTTTTCAGCAGTAGGATTTCCAAAAGGAATAGAGTAATATTCATCAAAGCCTCTGAAATGATCAATTCTGATAACATCATAAAGCTTATAACATCCTGCGATTCTTCTAACCCACCATTTAAATCCTGTTTTCTTATGGTGTTCCCATTTATAAAGAGGATTTCCCCAAAGCTGACCTGTTGCACTAAATGCATCCGGAGGACATCCAGCTACCGCGATCGGCATGTTCTCCTCATCTAACTGGAACAGTTCCGGGCTTGCCCATGTATCTGCGCTGTCAAAGGCAACATATATAGGAATATCTCCTATAATATCAACATTCTTTGAATTAGCATAATCTTTAAGTTTTTTCCACTGAGTAAAGAACAGGTACTGAAGGAATTTATAAAATTTAACTTCCTCACAATATTTTTCTCCCGCCTTCTTTAAAGCCTCAGGCTTTCTAAGTCTTATATCCTCTTCCCAAAGATTCCATGAACAGCCACCGTGGCTATCTTTAAGAGCCATAAATAAAGCATAGTCATCAAGCCATTCAGAATTTTCCTTTTCAAATGTCTTATAAGAATCCATATCTATAAGCGGTGTACCCTTAAAGCCATCAGTAAGGCCGCTTCTGTCGTACGCTTTCTTTAGTAATTTAAAACGTGATTTATAAATTTTTTCGTAATCAATTCTCTCATCATTCTTACCGAAATCCATAGCATCAGCTTCCTTTTTGGTAAGAAGTTTTTCTTCAATAAGAGCTTCAATATCTATGAAATAAGGATTGCCGGCAAACGTAGAAAAGGACTGATAAGGAGAATCTCCATAGCTTGTAGGTCCAAGCGGAAGTATCTGCCAATAGCTCTGTCCTGCGCTTTCAAGAAAATCAACAAATTCGTATGCTTCTTTAGAAAAAGAACCAATACCATAATTTGACGGTAAACTAAATACAGGCATTAAAATGCCACTTTTTCTTATTTTCTTTTTGCTCTTTGCCATAATATACCCTCTTCTCTATAAAAAAATCTATTACCGGAAACGTTTCCGATATTTTCACTTTAGCACATTATTTATTGAGATACAAGCACTTATTCTGAATAGTAGCAAAGTTCCCTCATCATATCGATGTATTTATTTACTTCATTAAGATACCTTGATGGATTAAAAGAGTCTTCATTCAAATATTCCGGCAAAATGTTATCCATTACAGAATTCAGCATTTTTTCAACTTTTACGTAATCAGCGCCAGCTACAAAGCGTGTAACATCCTGATTTCGCATTATGCTTTCATACATTTCATGATATCCTGATTTAGAATCACTTACAGCTTCAAGTGCTTCCAGACAGGTCTCATTTTCTGCCCTTTTTAAAAAAAGCTGAATATATGGATATTGTTGCATTGCAGCAACTTCAGCATCCTTTAGCTGTTCCATCAAAACAAAAGCATCGGTTTCCTTTTTATTGACGCGGGTTGAGACTTCGAGAGACAGAAATCTTTTAGCATAATCATACAAAAACGTATATAAGCCAATCTTACTTACAAAATAATGAAAAAGAAGTCCCTTACTTACTCCAGCTTCTCTTACTATGTCATCCGTACTTGCGTGAATGTACCCATTTAGTGCAAACACCTTTAATGATGCATTTATCATCCTGTCCTGTTTTTCCTTTTTTACGTCAAAAAATTTCTCATTCATATAGCTTTTCTCCATCCCACAATTGACTGATTCAGTCTAGATATTAATATTATCATTCTTTAGCCTTCGTTTCAACGCTTTTCAAAACACAAACCTCAGATTTTATGTATAAAAATAATAATAAAAACTCTTTTTTTATAAGACGTTTTGTATTAAAATTATAAATAGCAATTTCTTCAATTTAAAATTGCCATTTAATTTTAAGATTATAAATCTAAATTGCATCAATTTTGCAGAAAGGTGGAAATATATGTCTAAGTCAAACGGTTTTGGTAAATTTATATTATTTTGCGCCGCAGCTGGAGCTGCTGCTGCAGGAGTTTATTATTATCTGAACAAAAAGAATAATGATGAATTTGATGATTTCGATGACGATTATGATGATTTCGATGATTATGACTATGATGATGACGACACAGAAAGCAAGTCATCAGGAAGAAAATATGTAAATATTAGTTCTTCAACAGATGATGCATCTGAATCCGTTTCTGAAGATAA
>JAILEJ010000265.1 GCA_024688095.1 Butyrivibrio sp. | reverse complement strand
GTGACAGCAGGAGGCACTGCTTATCCACTAACTGTAGCAGATGGAACTTTATACCTTGGTGCTAATCATTTTGTAAAGAAGATGACAATGTATGAAAATCTTCTTGTTGTAGATGAAGAAGCTCTTGTAGAATATGATACTGACGGAAATGCAACATATTTTCTACATTCAGATTACCATGATGTAGATGCAGATGAAAATGGACAGGTTGAGGATGATTCTGTACTTAATAATTTCTATGATGAAATGTTTGAAGGTGAAATGATTGTATTTACAAAAGTTCAGTAATTATTAAATACTATTAATATGTATATTAAAAACGCCTTTGTAATTATTCTATGAATAATTGCATAAGACGTTTTTTTATGTCATTAAAAAGAGTATTTATTTAAAATTCATTGTATTTTTTTAAAGGGTTATTCGTATAAATCTATGATAAGTTTAATGAATTTTAACGATCATGTTTATATATTTTTGCTGCGTATTTTATAGGGGGAAGAATGATAACTGCTGTTTTTTTGGAAGATGCATATAGTTTTGGGAATCTTGCACCTATTAGTGAGTGGAAACGATTTGTCAATAATGAATACTATGCTATTGGCAGTTTGAACAGAACAAAAAATGGAAATGCTGCTGCAGGAATCATGCTTTATGAAATAAAAAAACTGCCAGGTAATGAAGAACAAAAAGAAATTTATATCAGATGGGTGTATGCGTCACGGATTACTAAAGATACTGAATCTGTATATGATGAACTGTTTGATGAGATTGAAGCTGTAGCTTTTAGACTTGGTATAAGTAGGATTTTTATAAATGTTCTTGTAAACAAGGATTATAATTTCGAGGAACTTTTTCATATTGTATGCAAGCATAATTATATCAGTTCTCTGGGATACAACATGGATATAAATGCTGTAAAAAATGTTTAATTGATTTTTGTTTTGAAATTATCAGAAAGTGAGTTGAATTATGTGTGGTGGAAATGGTGAGCATATTCAAAAAAATAAAAAAAGTAATAATACTTTTGATACATCAAATATAAACAGCTCTAAACAGGAAAATAAATATTTTTTGGATATTAAAAACGGCGGGAATATGCAAAACAAAGTCGGTAGTCAAAATGAACTTGATGAAAAATTACAGGAAGAAGACTATGAAATAGATGAATATACCAAAACAAAACATAATAAAAATGAGCTTCACAAAATTTCTAATGACGCTAAAGTTACAAAAGTACAGAAGCAGGAACACAATGTAATCGAGCAGATAGTATTAAGCCTTAATAAGACTGATAAGCGTGGAAATAATGTAAAGACACTTAAGGAAGCCTTTCCACCAGAGGCTATTGAAGATTTGGGAATAGGTCTGGATTTTTTTGAACATGATGCAGTAAAAGCACACTCAAATACTGCTGATGATCTTAAGATGGCTATAGAAAAGGTAAAGACTGTTTTGCCATATTTAAATGGAGAACAGTCCTATACAGAACCTGGAGTATTTGAGGACATAGTAAATGTGATGCTGGAGCTTTATGAATCTACAACAGCTTACTGTTACACACATCTAAATGACTCAAGCAAGGAGTATGCCCAAAAGAGGTTTGATAATGCTGCCAAGATAAAGCTTGCTCTGGGAACGGTAATAGAAAACAGCAAATGGATACAAAAACAGGAACCTCTTTATGAATATCTGGACAAACCGGAAGAAGAAAAGTCCATGAGTCCGGAGGAACTGGAAAAGTATAAAAAAGATAATAAAAAAGAATATAACAAGGAATACAAAGAATATACTACAGCAAAAAAGCAATTACTTGAATTATCATCAACCTACATAAAATGGAATAAGAATGTAATCCGTGATAAGTTTGATACTCCTGAACAGAAAATGAAACATCGTTTGGATATGCTCGATACATATAAAATTTATTTTCAGAGATATTTAAAATTCAGGAAAAAAACAGGCAGAACAACTGAAATACCATTTGAAATCAAGTGGATGATGAACGAGAGAAAAAATGCCATAGAGGGGCTTAGATTTGTTGCATGGGCAAAAAGAAATGGTAATGCTTCTAAAATACAGAGTAACAAGGACAATATCTTTCTCGAAAAGAGGGTTAGAAATGAGGAATCTGTAGATTATAGCCTTGTCATAAATGAAGATGACGTAAAAGAAGAAATGGAGATGGAGTCAACCCTAAGAAAGAGGATTGATAAAGGATTGACGGAAGAACAATCCCAGGCAGTAGACAGAATTGACAGATGGCTCATTAGAAATTATAGAAATGGTGGTATGGCTGGAACTGTATATGGGGGCATGAGAAATAATAATTCTCAGTTTGTTATGAAGCTCTTATCAATGTCCAAACGTGAGAGACTGTATATCTACTATATGATAGAAACTGGGGCCAGAAAGGCACCATCAGATGAGGATCTCTTGAAATCTCAAAGTGGCAAATACATTCCTGATAAAGACAAGTTTAAGAGTCAGATGATTGCTACCAAGTTTAAATTTACTGCGAGATTTTTTGGCGATTATGTATATTGGCATAAGCTTGATCAGGCTATGGAGCTTCTTAGCATAAGGAAGGCTGAACTTGTAGAAGCCTATGCACCAAAAAAGAAAACAAAAGCATATACTGCAAAAGAGAAAAAGCGTGAGAGATATTCAAAAGAACTTATACAGATTTTAAGCGATTATAAAAGCATAATAATGAATCCTAATAAGCTTCCAAAGGAAGCAATTAAAGAAATTACTGCTGCTCAGGCTGCGAGAATGAAAGAATTAACAATAAAGTTAACTGGTGAATGCCTGGAATTTGAGCAGGAGGCAGATCAAAAGAGGGGAGTACGTTTTAATCCTACTGAGGTTGAGCAGACTCAGGCAAATGTTGATATGCT
>JAILEJ010000252.1 GCA_024688095.1 Butyrivibrio sp. | reverse complement strand
TCTTCACTAAATCCATAGAAAATGCAGCCATCAAGCTCATATCGTCCTGTATTGTATGGTTCCTGTGCTGGAAATGCCACGCCCAGTTCGATATCACTTTTTATTATTCTGTTGTAGCTTCCGGACAACCAGCCCTCTCTTACCGAGTAGCCAAGCCCGTTTGCCTTTGCAAAAGCCGGTAACATAATGTTACAAAGCCACAAAACTCTCATATTAATTCTTCCTACAACTATTTTCTATTTAATACTTTTTTTTAAATTTAATCTTCTTTTATATATATTATTTCAAATCCAAATTATATATCCTATATAAACGTAATTTAAAATATTCTATCTAAATTACTTCCCATTTTTCATCTGATAAATCTTCTTCTTAATCGCATTATAAACCCCTGCTGTCTTTGGGTCCTCGGCAAGTCTTGTACGTATTGGTGCAAGGGTTGCCATCCTGATAAGGTCATATTTTGCAATCTGTGCCTTTGGAAGGTATTTCGCAATTATCTCTTTACGCTCTTTTTCTGAGACGAGTCTGTTTTCCTGGGTTTCAGAAAAGCCTCCGCCCTTGTACTGTGCAACTGTAAGTCTTGTGTAAACTGTCACTGCATCATTTTGATAAAAGCATTTGAGGAAATGGTCATAATCAGCTCTTACAACATAATTTGTGTCAAAGGTCTTCTCCCAGATAAGTCTCTCATCATAAAAACAGGCCTGGTGAGAGGGCACATTTCTATAGCATGCAAAGTCATCAATCTTTGGATTAGATGATACGAGCTGTCCTGTCAGGGCTTCCTTTATATCTCCGTAGAAAATGCATGTCTCATCCTTTTCAAGTCTGCGCCTTCTTCTGATTATGCCATCATGAACTCTTGTAAGAACTGCCTCATTTGAAAGAATGTCGCCGCAGCCAAGGAAATAAACAAAACTTCCCTCACCTGTTTCCGACTTATCTTTTTTCAAAAATGTGGTGGCAATGTTCATGGCATCATAAATGCCATTATCTTCGCCCTTTATGATCACATATTTATCTGTCTCTTTATATTCGTTTGCCTTTATTCCAAGAAGCTTTTCAGTTCTTTCAATTGAACCGTCTGTAGAGCCGCCATCCTTTATGATAATTCTAAAGCTTTTGTAATTCTGTTTCAGAATACTTCCAACACTCTCAAGCAGGTCATCTCCGGCATTATATGAAACTATTATTATTGTAAAAAATGGTTTTACCATCAGCCAAATCCCCTCTCTGACAATGTTGGTGGAAGCTCATGGAATAAGAATGTCTCGTATGGAAGAAGTCTTACTCCATTTCCTGAAGCTCTTTTCATATAGATGCAAAAGTATCCAATACATCCAACAAACAAAGCTATTCTTAAAAGCTTATAGAGCTTTTCGTTTTCTGTCTTTTTTATAAGTGAAGGTACTAATAAAATCTGAGTAACTGTCAGATAATATCCAATTCTTGAAACCGTTGGCATAAATGAGCCAAAGGTATAGAGCAAAAGGGCTCCAAGATTACAGTGGAAATAAAATCTGTCTTTTTCCTCTACGTTTCCACTCTTTTTAAAAATGTATAACGCATATACCACAACCAGCACACACCTTGCGATACTGATGATGCTGATATTATCATCTGAAACATAAGATGTATCTTCATAGGTAGGATAAAGCTTAAGTGCGATCTTCAAATACAGATCCTGTAAAAAAACACATGAAAGGCAGATAAGACCAATTGCCCCGTACATCCATTTTTTCCACTTCATAAGACATACCGGATACATGATAAGTATCAGGAGGAGCGACTTATGAAAGCAGGCTCCAAAGAGCACAAGCACTATGAACTTTGGAAAATCTCTTTTGAATAAGTATTTTAAGGAAAAAATTGCCATTGCGAGAGCCAGGTAATATCTAACTGTGCTCAATGACTGGAAATAATATCCAAGCAGCATGAACATGGCAAAGCTTACATAGAAGTCATCGCTCTGCTCCCAAAGTGCTGCGAGAAAAAAAGCTACAGTCGCAAAGGCAAACACTGCAAAAACAAATATATAATTTTCAAATCCAAATACTGTATAAACTGCTTTGGTTAACAGGTTAAATCCTATTTCTGTTGGAACGTAGGCATTACTCCATGTAAGATGCATGAATTCCACGTATTTACTGTAATCATTTCCAACATTTAACCTGAGCGCCGATACTGCAAAAAGCGCAATAAAAATTATCAGCATGCAAATCTTATTTAACATGCTGCGTTTGGTTATTCCTGTATATACATAAACATTTCTGTTGTCAAAGCCGGCCCTGGCAGGATATTTTTTCATAAGAAGTGCTACAAGCATTACTATGACGGTTAATCCTACATATACTATCATACGATTCCTTTCCTATGCCCTGTTTAATAAGACCTCTATCATTATTTATATTACTTTTTCAAATATCTACTCTTATCCAGAATATATATTTTACTTAGAAAGCCCGCGGCCTTCCTTAACTCCGTTTGCAAGAAGCTTTATGCACTGGGCAGCGCTTTTCTCTTTGCAGAATTCTTCCTTGTTCTTTAAGATATATCTGATTCCAAGAGGTACGGCCATTTTCCCATATAGAAAATGGTACAAAACTCCTCTATCAAAAAAGAATTTATCAGTATAGCCTTCAAACCATGTGGATTTGCGGCTTATTTCATGTCCTATAAACTGCGTACTGGTATAAATATTAAGTCCGGCCTTTAAACAGTCATGTAAAAAGAGGCTGTCCTCTCCTGCACTGTACTTTGCACCACCGCCAAAAAGAAGTGAAAACTTTACACCTGAAGCAAGTAGTTTATCAGTTCTTGCAACTATTGCATAGGCCGCATATCTTCCATAATTATTCCATTTAACATTATGATAATCGGTGTTTTCATAAGTGAATCTGCCTTCAGACTGTCTGACATTAAATGTCAGCATATCTGCTTCCGGATGTGCATCAAATTCTGCTTCAACTCTTGCAGCATAGCCTTCGTCATAAACAATATCTTCATCAGCAAACTGTATAAATTCATGGTCTGCATTCTTAAGTGCAAGGTTTCTTGATGCTCCAACGCCTTTATCACTACTGTCTATCCATTTCACAAGATAGCTTTTGTGTTCTATAACTCTTTTTTCATCCCTGCCACACTGATTAATAAAAACGGCATCAGTTTGAATATTCATTTGATTAAGATGCTCATCCTTTGCATCTACAGCCGATATTAATATTTCAATTCTGGTCTGTTCGTTCATTTACCCGTAAACTAAAAGTCCCCTTCATTAAATCTTATAATATCTTTGTAAAAATTTATCATCTGCATCCACAAGAAGCATTCCAAGAATCGGAACATCTACCTTATGAAGTGACGAAATTGTATTTTCTGTTATTGAAGAAATGTTTTTTCGTCCTGCATTTACTGCAATTATTACACCGTCTGCAGTATCAAGGTCATCTGCCCATTTCCCACTTGTTCCCTGAAGATATGCTGCCTTTATTTCTGTCTTATCAAAATCAAAATCATTTCCAAGAATTTTCTTATATCTGTCACATACTGATTCTGCATAATTTTTCTTGGCATCGCGGTCAAGACTTGACATGATTCTTATATCTTCAAGTCCTTCATACGTGTGCTGTGCATTTGCAATAATCTGATTTCTAAAATAATCAGGTTCTGCTTTGCCGCCTCTTACTATCACTCCAAGTACAGGAAGATGATATTTCTTTTCCAGATCCTCCGGAACATAAACTGCATCATCAAGTACTTCCAGTAAAAGCATTCCAAGGATTCCAACTATTAATCCCAGTACACCCCCTGCAATTACTGCCGTCTTAGTCTTATCAGTTACAACAACAAGTTCTGGTCCGCTAATACTTAATATTTTTATACTTTCAAAAGCATCATTATTTTCACCATAGGTCACAAGAGCATGAGCGACACTTTGTCCAACATAGTCGCAGAGATTTGGCTGTTTGGCTGTTATAGTAATAACCATAAGTCTCACATCAGAAGGTATGTCTGCATCTATAGTCTCAAGTACATCTTTTCTTGTTATAAGATTCTGTCCATTACTGTCTTTTTCTGATTCAGTTTCGGATACACCATATGTATTAAGATTGCTCATGATCTGGTCGATTATGTCATCTGTACCCATGAGATCATTCCAGGTGTATGCGTTATAAGAATCAACCTGAGTACCTGTCTCTTCATCATAAGCAAAATCAAGATATAGCTTTACTGTATTTTCAAAGGTTCTATCCTGTCTTGACCCTTGTGTTGCTTCAAAATAAATTCCTCCACAAATAACCATTCCTATGAGAATGCATGCCGGAATCTTCCATATTTTTTTTACAAGGCGAAGATAAAAACTTCGCAGATTAAGCATTTCGTCCATTAAAACCCTCATTTATTATCATTCTTCATTGCTGTTACCTGATTCTGTTCAACTCCCTCTGTTGCATCTGGTGTAAACAAAATCTTGATAGTGAGCAGCATAAGCTTCAAATCAAGCCATACTGAATAATTCTGTATATAAGTAAGATCAAGCTTTAGCTTATCGTAAGGTGTTGTGTTGTACTTACCATATACCTGTGCATATCCTGCAAGTCCGGCTTTTACCTTCATTCTGAATGCAAATTCCGGCATTTCTTCCATATACTGAGCTATGATTTCCGGTCTTTCAGGTCTTGGTCCTATAAATGACATATCTCCTGAAAGTATGTTAAAGAGCTGTGGAAGTTCGTCAATTCTTACTGCTCTTATAAACTTTCCTATCGGAGTAATCCTTGAGTCGTTTTTGGCTGCAAGTCTTGCAACACCATCTTTTTCCGCATCAACTCTCATACTCCTGAATTTCATTATGTTAAATTCTTTCTGATCTATAGTACATCTTACCTGCTTGTATAAAACAGGACCTCCGTCGTAAAGCTTTACTACAATAGCTGTTATAAGCATTACCGGTGATGAGAGCACTATCAAAATAAGCGAACATACAATATCAATAAGTCTCTTTATTGCACGCTGCTCTACCTTGATTGAATATTCTCTAAGGAGAAGTACTGGTGTATCAAAAAGATGCATCTGATCTGCACCTTTAACCATTACATCTGTAATCTTTGGCATCATATAAACCCTGATTGAATGTGCATAGAGATATTTGAGCAGCTTATTTCTTTCCTGTGTCGGTATATCCCAGATTACTACTGCATCATATCTTTGAAGAGCTTCTTCATAAATTTTGTCCATGCCTTCAGATATATTCATACACTTTACAATGTCAAATCTGTCTTTTCTTGATCCAAACTTTCGAATGATATCATCTGTTGGATACTCTCCACTTACAAGCAGCATCTGCCTTGGCGGAAATATCGACCTGTAGAGCCAGTTAGTTACGTATGCCCAGATAAAAGAGATAATAAGCTGTATAACAACAAGTTCAATAATAGGAACTACGGGTACCAGCCAGTTTCTCATTAGTGAAATCTGAAAGTATGATATGAAATTTACCATGAAAAGTGCAAAAATCTGTGAAAAGAATACATCAAGCGGTTTAAGATATCCTATTTTTAATCCGCCATAGGTATTCGAGAAAAAGAGTAGCAATATAAAGTATATTGCCAGGATAAGCAGATGGCCTTTGAAGTAAAGATTTAGACCACTACTGATTAGATATCCATCAGCATTAATTCTGGGCTGACGAACAACCGGATAATATTTTTCAAACCAAAAGTATGCATATAATGCTGTATCAAGTGCTAATCCTATAAACCCCAAAATCAGCACCATAACTCTTTTTATTGATTCTAATTTTCTCATATACGCCTTTCTACAGCTCTGAATGCCCAACCTGCAAAATAAAATGCTGATGGGATAACACCAAGACCTGCTATGTTCCTATACAGAAACCAAATGCGTTTTATTGCTTTAAATTTATTAGAAGATAGTGATTTCTCCGGTCTTCTGTATATCGCAAGGACTTCGTCCAGGCCGTACGCAATCTCCCCCCGCTTCAAAATAGTCCACCAGGTTGCCGTATCTTCACTTGGAACATTTGGCATTTTGATGTCCTCTTTTTTCAGCTTATTTGTATCAAAAACTACTGTTGTTGTAAAAATTACCGTTCTTGAAAGTGCTCTTTTGTAATCAAGTGTCTCCGGAACATGAACAACTTTCCCTGTTGGCTTCGCCTGAGTGTCTCCAAATTCATAGGCACAAAAGACAAATCCGGCATCTTTTTCTTCCATAAATGAAAGCTCTTTTTCAAGCTTATGAGGAAGCCATACATCATCTGCATCAAGGAAGGCTATGTATCTTCCCTGAGCCTTTTCAATACCTGTATTTCTTGCCATTGCGGCGCCTTCATTTACAGGCTTATCTATCAAAATAATTTTGGAATTCAGAACTTCTGATGTCATTAAACTATTGTCTTTTTGCTCTTTTTCTGAAAATCCATTTTTTAAAACATTTCTTATAACTTCAGTACTATTATCTGTTGAAGCGTCATTTACAAGTATCAGTTCCCAGTCTGTATAGGTCTGCCTGCAAACCATTTTGATCGTTTCCTCAATAAAGGAAGCAGCATTATAAACCGGCACTATTATACTTACAAGGCCATTAGTCTTTTCGTTTTCAACCATAATATTTTTCCTGACTACGTTCTATATCAAAATAGATCAGATTTCTTCCTTTACAAGATAGATAGGACGCTTTTTTACCTCAAGGTAAGTCTTGGACAGATACTGACCAACAATTCCAAGACAAAGAAGCTGCACACCACTTATCATTGAAATGATACATACAAGTGATGGCCATCCACTGGTTGGATCTCCTATTAAAAGTGTTCTTATAACAATTACGACTATGAGCACAAATGCAAGGAAGCAGAAAAGCACACCCAGTATTGATGCAAATGCAAGTGGTGTAGTTGAAAATGCCATAATTCCATCAAGGGCATATAAAAACAGTTTCCAGAAGGACCACTTGGTTTCTCCTTTTTTTCTCTCAATGTTCTCATACTCAAGCCACTTTGTTTCAAAGCCAACCCA
>JAILEJ010000247.1 GCA_024688095.1 Butyrivibrio sp. | reverse complement strand
AGCGCCTGTACCAGATGTAGTTGGAATGGCTATAATTGGTAATGTCTCATTAGGTGGTTCTATCCCCTGTATCAAAAAATCTTCTATATCAATCTCTGATACAATGCCTACAGCAACAGCTTTTGCTGCATCAATTGCACTTCCTCCTCCAAATCCTATTACTGATGTAACATTATTCTTTTTACCTATTTCTATAGCTTCTCGTATTTCTTTCACATCAGGATTTGGAGTGATTTTATCATAGACAACCACATCTCTTTCTATATAATTACATAATTTATCTATATACCCAAGTCTTACAAGAGATCTTCCTGTAGAAACTATAAGTACTTTACTTCCTAAAATATTTTTTTCCTTATTTATAGCTTCACAAACACAATTATCACCAAAATACATATGAGTATTCATATTTAATTCATACGGCGCCATATATTTATTCCTCCAATAATTATCACAAATTTTCAATTTGTGTCTCTTTGGAATCTCTAATCATACTAAGCAGTTCTATTCTTCTATCAAACATTGGTTCAAGCTGCTGATAAGTTTCCTTAAAAAGTGCATATAATATATTATATTTATGATGGTTTTGCATATCAGGATAAATTGTCATTCTAATTTTAGCGAATCTATCCGCTAAATCTTTGAAGCTAATATTCTCCTGACCATTTAATGCCATCATCGCCGCACCTACCGCTGTAGTCTCAAATTCTGAAAGAACCTTAACCTCTTTTCCCAACACGTCTGCCTTAATTTGAGATATAAGGCTGACTCTCGCAAGTCCTCCTGACAATCTGACAGTGGTTATATTTGCAGTAGTTTCTCCTATAGCTTCCATCATACTACGATCAATAAAAGCTGCTGATTCAAATACAGCTCTCGTCATATCCTTCCTGGTGTGCATTCTTTCCAGACCAAAAAAGGTTCCTCTGGCATTATCATTCCACAAAGGAGCTCTTTCGCCAAGCAAATAGGGAAGAAATATAATTCCTCTTGCTCCAATATCAGATTCAGCTGCTTCTTTTTCCATTACTTCATATGGATACTCTTCCTTGGAGTAATAACATTGTTTCACCCATTCAATAAGGCCACCTCCAAGATTATTAGATCCTCCAATGATATTATAATCCCCCTGATGAAAAGGGGTTGTATATATCCTTTTACTCGGAATCAGTTCATCCTTTTTACTTAGCATTCTGAATACTGTTACTGTACCAGAAACATCACTTGCCTCACCTTCAGTAGATACTCCGCTTCCAACAAATGAGCATATTGCATCATAAGATGTAGCTATTATCTTGGCACAAATATCGCAGTTGATTTCTTTTGCAACATCATACTTTATACATCCAGCTAATTGACCAGTACCAATTACTTTAGGCAGTTTTTCTAATGGAATTCCAATATCTTCTAATAAATGAGTAGGATATGAACTCTTATTAAATGAATAATGAAATTTCAATGCATTAAGTTCATCTGTAACTACATTCCCAGATAACTTATATAACAGATAGTCATTTGGAGTTATAAAGTATCTCGAATTACTAAAAATATCTGGTTCATGTTTCTTAATCCATAATATCTTTGGTAGCATAAGGCTTACAGAAAACTTAAGTCCAGTATCTTCTTCAACATCTTTACAATATTTACTTGACTTAACATCCTCCACTTCATTTATGGCTCTCTTATCCGATACCATTATAGCATTTCCTAAAGGATTTCCGTTATCATCCATACATACAAGGCATGAAGCAGATGTAGTAACTGTAATATAATCAATTTTCCTAACTCTTGCATCAGATATCGACTTTTTCATTACTTCAATAGCTTTATCCCACCACTCTTTTGGATATTGCTCAACTCTTGTCTCATTTAATGCAGAAGTTAGCGTCTTTGAAGCACTTGCCAGCTTTCTTCCATTATCATCAAATATTATGCTTCTAATACTTTTCATACCCATATTAAGTACTAATACATTCATTTAATTCTCCTTGTAAGATAATAATTTCATCTTACTAATAGCCACTTCCATTATCTCATCATGAATAATTTGATTGGCATCTATCGGCTGTTTCCAATCTGTAATTGCCTTTGAAATACCGCTTTTATAAGCTATTTTTAAATCAGTGGATATATTTATCTTCTTAACACCTTCTATTCCAATTAACTTTCTTAATACATCATCTGACAAACCGCTTCCACCATGTACCACAAATGGCAATTCTGATATACCTGCAGTATACTCCACCAAATCATAATGAAGATTTGGCACAACTTTATATTCACCATGAGCATTTCCAAATGCTACAGCAATAAAATCAATATTCGTCTCATTTAAAAATGTCTTTATATCATCTTTCGATGCTATTGCATCCTGCTGTACATTAATATCATCCTCAATTCCCTTAACCTGTCCTACTTCAGCTTCTACCATAACATTACGTTTGTGAGCATATGATGCAATTCTGTTTGTAAACTCTATATTCTGATTTACTGGCATTGAAGATCCATCTGCCATTATCATATCCCAACCACTATCTACAGCATTAATTAGCATATTCTCATCTTTACAATGATCTATATTGAGCCATGCATGTATTCCTTTATATTTAGAATATGTTTTTACAAAATCCGAGAACACTTTACCCGGTAATTTCTTATATATTCCGGTAGATGTCTGCAAAATTACATCCTGTGACAAAAATGCAGCTGCATCTATTACAGCCTTTGCAGATTCAAAATCCCATATATTAAATGCAAAATGTTGTCCTGTTGTTAACATATATGCTCCTATTTCATTTTAAAACTACTGATAATCTTCAATATTATATCACAATATTATTACTATTGATTATAATATATCAACTTATTATCATTTTGATATCAGTATGCTTTTTATTCAATTCTATTTGTGATAGAATAAAGCGCGTATTTTGAAAGGATATATTATGAGCGAAATATTATATATAGTTATACCGGCATATAACGAATCTGAAAATATTCAAAATGTAATAAATGATTGGTATCCGGTAATAGAATCTCATTCAGGAGATGGAAAGTCACGTCTTGTAATTGTAAATGATGGCAGCAAAGATAACACATATGACATTATATGTGAAGCTGCTAAGACTCATCCATATCTTCAGCCTCTTACTAAAGAAAATGGCGGGCATGGTCCAGCTATACTATTTGGTTATAAATATGCTCTTGAAAATGGTGCTGACTTCATATTCCAGACAGATTCAGATGGACAAACCAATCCAGACGAATTCGAACAGTTTTGGAATGAAAGAACTGCCTTTGATATGCTAATTGGCTGGCGCCAAAAGCGTGAAGATGGTTCAGATAGAGTATTTGTAACAAAAACTCTTAAAGTTGTTATAAAAATGTGTTTTGGTGTAGATGTAACTGATGCAAACACTCCGTACAGACTTATGAGAAGCAGTACACTCTCCAAATATATTGGAATCATTCCAGATGATTTCTTCTTATCAAACGTAGTAATTTCAGTTATATTTGCAAAGAAAAATTTGAGAGTAAAATATATACCAATTTCATTTAGACCACGTCAGGGCGGTGTCAATTCCATTAATTTCAAAAAAATTATTGGTATAGGCAGTAAAGCCCTTAAAGATTTTAAGGTTATAAATAAAAAAATTGATGAAATATAAAAAACATCAAATTGCAATTATCAGCATTGCAATTTGATGTTTTTCTTTATCCTCTCACATCCAGAAACTGTAATTTACCATGAATTCTTATTTCTTCTGAATTAGCTGGTACAAATAGACAGTCCCCTTTATATATATCAAGAATATTCTTCTTTCCACTATCTTCAAAGCTCACTGTACCACAACCATTTATGCACAAAAGCACTCTGAAGCTTAAATTATCCGCTTGAAAATATACTTTTTGTCTACGCTCTGTATTAACAAGCATTCGATAAACTTCAAAGTATTTGCATCTTGTAAGAAGCTCTGACGCAACGCCCTGCTTATATTTAAGAACTCTAAGAGGCTGCTTTGGTTCTGCCATTGATTTCAGGTTAGCAACCTTCATAGCTTTATCTACATGAAGTTCACGCTTATTTCCATTCTTATCTACTCTATCATAATCATATAATCTGTAAGTAAGATTTGAACTTTCCTGAATCTCTGCAATAAGAGCTCCCGCACCAATTGCATGCACTGTACCAGCTTCTATAAAAAATACATCATCCTTTTTAACAGGCACCTTCTGAAGATACTTCTCTACAGTTCCATTTGCAATAGTTTTTCTAACCAAATCTTCTTCTACATCTCTTGAAAAGCCATATACAAGCTTTGCATCCTTTGTTGCATCAAGAACATACCACATCTCTGTTTTTCCAAGTTGACCATTCTCATATTTCATGGCATATTCATCAGATGGATGAACCTGTACCGAAAGGTCTTTGTTGGCATCTATAAATTTAATTAATATAGGAAGTTCACCTTTTGTCTGTGGATGCTCTCCTAAATATTCAGGATGCGATTCTAATATATCTGCAAGCTTTTGTCCTTCAAATTCACCACTTACTGCGATACTAGGGCCATCTGGATGTGTAGAACATTCCCATGTCTCTGCAAGTGGTGACATATCTATATTCTTAGCAAACTCATCATTAAGTCTGCTTCCTCCCCAAAGATAATCTTTGGCAGCTGGTTTTAATAGAAAGGGCTTATTCACTTCTATTCCCTCCCTTTATTAGTACTCTAATTCAAATTTCTGCTTATCTTCTACACGGATTTCTTTACCAAGCTGAACTTCTATAAGCTTAAGCTCTGTATCAGCCATAATTGTATGTCTGCATCCTGCACTCATAGTTATAACATCACCAGGCTTTACTGTCTGAGTCATTCCATCAACTACAGTCTTACCAGTTCCTGATATTACAACCCA